>JASHVY010000449.1 GCA_030044345.1 Acetobacteraceae bacterium
AAAGCGGTTGTGAGCGCATTCCTTTGCCCTCCGGCTTTCAGTCAACGTCCAATATTGCTCTGAGTTGAGACCTTACGGCGTTCGGGCCATGGTGTTTTCATGGCAATCGTTTCGATTTGTATCAAATCTTTCGTCCTGTAACACGCGCACGGGGGCAAGATGTTCGGCTAAGACCGATTGGGAAAATTTCGGCTGTAATGTGAAGATTTCTTGTCGTCACGCTCCGATCGTGATTTTTCCGACCGGTTTCATGGCTTCGGCGTAAAGCTGAAATCATTCGGTCGGAATCCGCAACGATCTGGCAGATCACAATCGGAGGGAATCGGCTCGCCGCATGACGATGCTCGAAAAACAGATACATGGCGCAGTTCGCGCATGCCGAAATGCCCGGGCATGTCTCTCATCCGACCGGGTTCCGGCGATCACGCTCTAAATCAATATGGCTTGCACGGGATTGCGAAGTGATCCGCCAAAGCCATGAAATTGATCGAAAAATCAAACTTGGAGCGGGATACGTGAGCCAAAGCGATCGCATCCCGCTCTAGGGCCTGTTGACCGTTACCGCATGGCCGCGACGCAAGCAGATTTGGCCGATCCGGCAGAAGAGACGCGAAGGTCGATGTGGGGCATCGGCCGAGCGTCTCGACGAACCGGGCGGCCAAATCTGGCGCGTCCCTCCGGGATGGGACGGAAATGGCCGACTGGTGCGTCAAGAAGCTCGGCCGTATTCCCGATACGCCCTGCGCTTCTTTCCTTCCATTCGGCCATTTCCGCTCCCATCGCGGCTCATGTGCTAACGGTCAACAGGCCCTAGGCGGAATCCGGCACGGCCAGGTCCCAAGAGGCTTCCGCCTTGTGCCGCGCCGCGAGCTTCCGAGCGCCTTCCGCGCGCCCTGTCTCCATGAGCCGGCGAAGATAGGACGAAAGCTGGCCGCGGCAATGATAAGGCCCCCCCTCGGCCAGCACCTCGGCGAACGGATCGATGCCGGTCTCGCTCCGCCGCATCATCTCCTCGTGCCAGCCCGCCAGCAATGTCTCCGCATGGGCGACGAGCCCCGGCTCCGCGCGGGCAAGATCGGCAAGCTCGTGCGGGTCCGCGCCGAGATCGAAAAGCATGAACGGGGAAAGATCCTTGTATCCGTCATGATCGGTGATGAGGCAGAGGAAATCCCGCCCGTCACTCACAAAACGGATGCCGCGCTGGCAGCACCAGGCACCATGGCTGGTGACGAGGAATTCCCGGCCGGACTCGCGGCCGGCGCAAAGCGAAGCCGCGAACGACACGCCATCCCACGCCTCCGGCACGCGCCCGCCCGCGAGCTCGATCAGGCTGGCCGCCCAGTCGAACTGGTAATGCAGCGCGCGATCGAGCCTCCCCGCATGACTCCGTTTTGGAAAACGAACGATCAACGGAACGCGGCTCGTGAACTGGTCGGCCGTCTGATGATCCGCCCAGACATTGAGCTCACCCAGATTCTCGCCATGATCGGCCGAGAGCACGATCATCGCCTCCTCGCCGAGGCCGGTCTCCTCGAGGGCCGCGAGCAGCGTCCCAAGCCAGCGATCGAGATAGCGGAGGCTGGTGTCATATCCGTCCCACCAGGCGCGCGCATCCGCCATCGTCTCGATCGGCCCGGGCTGGCGGGGAAAACGCGGATCCCCGCGCCCATCGAAGCCGGTCGGCTCGCGTGCGGAGTGCGGTCCGAATCCGGCGCGGAATTTCGCAAGTCTCGCCTCATCGAGCCATGCCGGGCCGGGCACGCCGGCCCAGGGATCGCCGAACGAAGCCGGCGCACGATAGGGCGTATGCACATCCCAGAGATTGACGTGCAGGAACCAGTCCGCCTTCTCGCGCCCCCGCTGCCGGAGCCATTCGATCGCGAGCGGCACCACCTCGTCGGCGCGATCCATCCCGAACAGCCCGGGATTGATCACCTCGTTGTAGCCGGCATGAAAGTGCCAGGCGCTGTGGCGCTCGGCGAAGGAGGAGATGCTCGCCGTATAGTGGCCGCAGCTTCGGAGCGCCGTCATCCAGCCCGCTTCGTGGAAGTTGTCGCGAAAGCCGCGCCGCCCGTCTTCCGCGAACGGCTCGGCCCGGCTGCCGCCCTGGTCCACCACGCCGGTTCGAAAACCGTGCCGCCCCGACCAAAGCGCCGTGCGCGAGGGCAGGCAGGGGCTGTCCGAGACATAGACATTCTCGAACCGGAGCCCTTCCCGCGCCAGCCCGTCGATCACGGGCGAGGTCGCGCGCGGATAGCCGTAGCAGCCGAGCCGGTCAGGGCGAAGACTGTCGATATCGAGGAAGAGGATCTTCATGATTTGGCCGGCCACGCTCCGGGCACCGTCGCCGCTGCCGCGCCGGGCGTGCCCGGTGCGCTCTCCGGCATGATCAGCCAGACCAGCACGGTGGCGAGAAGCCCGGCGAGCGCCAGGGCGAAGAAGGCGGCGCGCCCGCCGACGAAGCTGTCGATCGCGCCGGCGAGCGTGGTGCTTGCCGAGGCGCCGATCCCCGATGCCACCCCGATCGCGCCCATCGTCAGGTTGAAATGTCCGCGGTCGCGGGCAATGTCCGCGGCGATCAGCGGCAGGAGCACGCCCACGGCCGCCGCACCGATGCCGTCCAGGCCCTGGACGAGAACCAGAAGCGCGGGCATGTGCACGAAGCCGAAGAGGAAGCCGCGCAACGGCTCGGCTGCGAAGCCCACCATCAGGACCAGGCGCCGCCCGCGCCGTTCCGCCTCTCGTCCCACCAGCGGCGAAAGCACGGCCATGACGAGCTGGGGCAGCACGATCGCCGCGGCGATCGCGAGATCGGCCAGCCCGCTGGTTTCACCCGCGATCTTGCGCCCGGCATAGGGCAGCATCGCGGCGTCCGCGACCTGGAAGACGGCCATGCAGGCCATGAAGGCGAGCAGCCGACGATCGAGGAGAAGGGCACGGATCTCGCGCCATGGCGCCCGCTTCGGCTCCCGAACCTCCAGCGCCTCGCGCTGCGGCCGGGGCCGCTCGATCGCGGCGAGCGCCACCCCTGCCGGAATGCACATGAAGGCGGCCAGCGCGAAGACCGACCAGCCGGCAATCCAGGCGCCCGCAGCCCCCATGATCGCCGCCGCAATGCCGTTGCCGAGAGAGGCGAAGCGGACATTGCGGCCGAGCCGCTGGCCGAGGAGGTGGCGGCTGACCAGGGCGACGCTGATCGCGGCGATTGCCTGCCCCAGCATGCAGCCGGCGATCCCGTGCAGGATCTCGGCGAGCCCGACCCCGAACTCGGTCGGCGCCACGGCGAAGAGCAATGCGCTCGCGCCGAGCGCCGCAAGCCCGATCGCCGCGGCGAGGCGCTTGCTCGGCATCCAGTCCACGAGCAGCCCGGCCGGGATCTGGCTCAGCAGCGTGACCATGGTGCCGAGCGAGAGCACGCTGCCGATCGCGAGCCCCGTCCAGTGATGCAACGTCAGATAGACGGCGATGAAAGCCCCGAACCCGGTCTGCACCTCGGCGGTGAAGAAATTGAGCCAGTCGAGACCGGCGAGACTGCGCCTCAAGGCCATTGTCGGGCTCTAGCGCGCGCTCGCCGCGCCGGCTGCGGCTGAGCTGTGCCCGGCCGACGTGGCCACGGGCACCGACTTCGCTGCCGGCTTGTAGAGCGGCATCGCTTTCAGAGCGGCGGGTTCGAGCGCGACGCCGATCTGGATCTGGTCCTTCTGAACGGAGAAGCGCAGAGCCTTCCAATCCACCGCGACATCACGGTTGCCGAGGCCCAGAAAGCCCGCGAACTCGATCACCGCCGCCTGCGGCCGGCCCTCGGGATCGATCAGAATGTCAACGATATGGCCGATCGTCTGGCCCTTGGCATCCAGCACCGGCTGGCCAAGGACCCCCAGGGCGCGGGTCCTTCCCATCGTCTTCACTTTTGGCGGCAAAGGCTTCTCCGCAGGAGCAAGGGCGGTTTGCGGGCTCGCCGCGCCGATGGCGGGCAGCGGCAGGACCGCACCGCTCAGCGCGACCACCGCGATCGCGATGCCGGCGCCGGCCAGAGCGCGACGAATCCTCAATGCCACGCTCTTTGGTTCTCTCCAGTGAACAATCTCATGGCCTTGGCGGATTTCTCTCAGAATCCACCGCAAGCCGCCATATCGATATGGTCTCGTCGCGAGGCCCTCCCGCCTCCCTCCCGGGGCGATGACAGGGCTCCCGGCACGATCCGACAAATCGCATCCGGCCGCGTCGGGTCAACTAAACATTGAACAATGTAAATCGACTTCCCGTTCCGCGGAAAAACGACGCGGCAGCCCTTGACCCGGCTCAATGCACGCCGAGGTCTCTGTAGCGAACAAGGATTCGCAATACCTTGGAGCCGATCCATGCGACGGGGCGGGCTCTTTATCGTCGCCACAATGCTGGGCCTTGCCGCTTGTGCCGCGCATCCGCCGCTCGCCAGGGTGGCGGCAAAACCGTCTTCGGCCGCCCTGCAATGCCCAGGCTGCCCCTCGCCCCAGGCCGTCGCGGGGGAGGTTGCGCGGCTCCGCTCTTCGCTCGCTGCGTCGGTTCCCCAGGATGATCCCGTGATCGCGCCCGATCGCTATCCCGTCTGGATCGCCCTCGCCCAGGGATCGATCAAGACCACGCATGTGACGCTGCTCAGCCCGCAACTCCTCGTCGTCGTCGATCGCAATCCGGCAGTTCAGCGCCTTGCCATCGTGCTTGCCGATCCGTACGGACCCTGGCAGGTCATTGGCGGGGGCAAGGTTTCCACCGGAGAGGCGGGCGTGCGCGGCGCCTATAT
>JASHVY010000450.1 GCA_030044345.1 Acetobacteraceae bacterium
CTGCCGCGCATCCAGGACATGAGCGAGGCGGACGGGCTCTTCGTGGAGAGCCTGATGGCCGCGCTCTCTGTGTCCGGCACGGAGGCCGCGGCGCGGCTTGCGGATTTCGTGGAAAAGCGGGGGGCCAAAGTGACGCCACCCTCCAAGTCACTTGTCGCCGTCTCGCAATTCGTGGCGTCGAGCCTCGCCGAGGCCCGCTGATGTCGACCCAGCGACTGCCGTCCGGTTTCCCCAGGCGTACAGGAGAATGCGCGATGGACCTTGATCTCCCTATGCGTGGCGCCGATACGCTAACCGCGCCCGTCGCGACGCTGTGTGCGATGTTCGACCACGCCGTCGCGACCGCACCGGACAAGGTGGCGCTGCGTCACCTGGGTATGGCGCTGACCTATCGCGAGGTGGGACGCGCGGTGGCGGCCCTGGCCCATCGCCTTGCGCTACTGGTCTCGCCCGGTGAGGTGGTGGCGCTCATCCTGCCAAACTCGATTGAATTCCACATCGCCTATTTCGCCGCGCTGAAGGCGCTGGCCGCGCCTGCCTTGCTCAACCCACTCTATCCGACAGCCCAGCTCTCGCCGCTGCTGCGTGAGGCGCGCCCACGCGTCGTGATCTGTGCCTCGCCGACGCTAGACATGGTCGCCGCCCTCGCCGACGATCTAGGCATTCCAAAAGTGCTTTGCCTGGAGCAAGAGACTGCCATCCGGGACCTTGTCGCCGAGGCCGAAATCCCCCTCCGGCTGCGGACCGCCATGGCCACGGACCCCGGAGCACTGCTGTTCAGCGGCGGCACCACCGGACTTTCAAAGGCGATCGAGCACACGCACGCGCGCCTGGCCGCCGCGGTGAATTGCATTCAGCACGCCTGGCCCACACACGATGGCGAGGTTTTCCTCCCTATCGCGCCCTTCACTCACATCTACGGGTTCCTGCTAGGCGTGCTCGTTCCAGTATCTGCCTGTGGAGAAACGGTGATTCCAGAGCGGTTCCAACCGGAGCATGTCGTCGAGTTGCTCGCACGCCACCGTGTGACCTTCTTCGGCGGCGGGCCGCCGGCCATCTATGCGGGCGTGCTGGCGGCGCACAGCCTGGAAGGGGCTGACCTGTCCGCCCTCAGGATGTGTCCGGCCGGCGGCGCGCCGTTCCCGGTCGAGTTGATGGAGCGCTGGCGCCGCACCACGGGGCTCGAAATCTTCGAGGGTTACGGCATGACCGAAATGGCGCCGATCACTGCCGCGACGGCGGTATCGGGAATCCGCCCGGGCTCGGTCGGCAAGCCGGTGCTTGGCGCCGACCTGCAGATCGTAGATCTATCCACGGGACTTCGTGTGCTGCCGCCGGGCGAAAAGGGTGAGGTGCGTATCCGCGGCCCGCATATGATGACGGGCTACCGGAATCAACCGGAAGAGACCGTGCGGACCATCCGCGACGGGTTCATCTATACCGGCGATATCGGCTACGTCGACGAGGATGGCTTCCTGTTCATCATCGACCGGAAGAAGGACGTCGTATTCGTCAAGGGCTTCAATGTCTTCCCGCGCGAGGTCGAGGAGGCGATCCACACGCACCGGAGTGTCGGGATGGTCGGTGTCGTCGGCGCGCCAGACGCGCGCACCGGCGGCGAGCGCCTGATCGCCTTCGTCGTGCCCCGAAACGGAGAAAGGGTCGATTCGGCCGAGATCTCAGCGCACTGCGCGTCTCGGCTGGTTGGCTACCAGTGCCCGGCCGAAGTGCGGATCGTCTCGGAACTGCCCCTTACGGGCGCCAAAAAGCCGAACCGCATGGCCCTGCGTCTGGTGGCGTGCGGGGAGCAGGAGCTCCCGACCGGCTGAGCCCGAACGGGCTGGGTCAACGAGGAATGATGGAGGCAGCATCGAATGGGCGAGAAATCCCTGAGACTGCAATTGGTGGGTGCGTGGACGCTCACCGGCTGCGTCGAACGTGACATCGAGACGGGTGTCGAAAGCCATCCGCTGGGTGAGTGTCCGGGCGGACTCATCCTGTATACGCCCGATGGCTACATGTCGGCGCAATTGCAGCGTCCCGAACGAGCTTCGTTTGCCGAAGGGGATCTTATGCATGGCACGCCGGAAGAATACGCCGCCGCGGGAAGCTCCTACATCGCATATTCGGGCCGCTTTTTCGTCGACGAGCGCAAGCGGTCCGTGTCCCACGATGTGGCGGTGAGCTTCTTTCCGAATTGGGTCGGGCAGCGGCAGATGCGGTTGGTGGAGCTGAATGGAGAACATCTCCAATTGAGTCCTGCCGGACCGCTACGCCTCAACGGTGTCCTGAAGACCGTCACTGTGTCATGGCGACGCGCCCGGCCCAATTGAGTCGGGTGCTTTCGGGCCATTGACCCGATGGAGTTTTTGAAGATGGGCTTGGAACCATCATCGAGCAGGATCGGCGTTGTTGGTACGGGAGCGATTGGCGCCAGTTGGACCGCCTGCTTCCTTGCCAAAGGATTCGATGTCGCCGCGAGCGATCCCGCGGAGGGAGCTGAGAAGCGACTGCGAGCGCTCGTCGACAGGTTCTGGCCCGCGCTGGAGTGCT
>JASHVY010000451.1 GCA_030044345.1 Acetobacteraceae bacterium
AATCATGATTGAATTTCTGCGCGATGTCGTTCGCAAGCTCCAGATGCTGGCGCTGATCATCGCCCACCGGCACGCGCGTCGCGTGATAGGCAAGGACGTCCGCCGCCATCAGGTTCGGATAGACATAAAGCCCGGCCGAGGCATTCTCCCGATCCTTCCCCGCCTTGTCCTTGAACTGCGTCATCCGGTTGAGCCAGCCGAGCCGCGCGACGCAGTTGAAGATCCAGGCGAGCTCGGCATGCTCCGGAACCGCCGACTGATGAAAGAGAATGCTGCGCACGGGGTCGATCCCGCAGGCGATGATCGCCGCGGCAAGCTCGCGCGTCTGCTGCGGCAACAGCTTCGGGTCCTGCCAGACGGTGATCGCGTGCAGATCGACCACACAGTAGATGCATTCATGGCTAGCCTGAAGGGCGACCCAGTTGCGGATCGCGCCGAGATAATTGCCCAAGGTCGGGATGCCGGAAGGCTGGATGCCGGAGAAGATGCGCTGCATGCGTCGCTGATCCGCGTTCTCTTCGCTCATGGCCCGCTCTTTGCTCACGGCCCGCTCTTTGCTCATGATCCGTGTGCGGGGCAAATCCCGCTTCGGTCAAGCCCGGCGGCGCCGGCGTCCAAGCCGCCCCGCGATCTCCCTCAGGTCGAACGCCGCCAGCACCTGCCCCGCCAGCCCATAGGCGAGCATCCCGGCCGCGATGATGAAGCCGAGCCTCACCCAGCGCAGCACCCCCGCCCCCTCCGGCACACCCCGGGAGGCGAGCGCGAGCACCACCCCCATCGCCGCCGCCGCCAGCAGCATGCGCGGCGCCCGGCTTCTGAGCCCACGATCGGCCCGCAACGCGCCTCGCCGCATCAGGATCGCGGCGAGCATCCCGGCGTTGAATGTGGCCGAAATGCTTGCCGCGCTCGCGATCCCGGTGGCGCCGAGCGGCCCCATCAGCATGAGGATGAAGACGAGGTTCACCAAAAGCGCCGCCACGCCCACCAGCACGGGCGTCCTCGTATCCCCCCGGGCGAAGAAATTCGGCGCCAGCACCTTCGTCAGCACCGTCGCCGGCACCCCGGCCGCATAGGCGATCAGGGCAGCCGACGTCGCCGTGACATCGCTCCCGGTGAAGGCCCCGCGCTCGAAGAGCACGCGCACGATCGGCACCGAAAGAACGGCAAGCCCCATCGCGGCCGGCAAGGTGAGCACGAGCGCGAATTCGATCGCCCGGTTCATCGTCCGGTGCGCCGAAAGCGGCGCGCGCGCGCGCACCTGGCGCGAAAGCAGCGGCAGGAGCGCGGTCCCCACCGTCACGCCGATGATGCCGAGCGGAAGCTGGTTCACCCGGTTGGCATAATAGAGCACGGAAACCGAGCCGGGCTTGAGGAAGCTCGCGACGATGGTATCGACCGCGACATTGATCTGCATGACGCCGACACCGATCACCCCCGGCCCCATCCGCCGCATGACGAGCCGCACGGCGGGCGTGAGCCGCGGCCAGAGCAGCCTGAGCGCCATCCCCGCCCGCGCCATCGACCATGCCAGCAGCATGAGCTGCGCGATGCCCGAAAAGGTCACGCCATAGGCGAGCGCATATCCGGCGGAAGGCACGAACGGGGTCAGGAAAAGCAGCGCTGCGATCGCAAAGAGATTGAAGAGAATCGGCGCTGCCGCGGCGGCGGCGAACCGGTGCAGCCCGTTCAGCACGCCGCCGAATCCGGCCGTGAGGCAGACCAGCATCAGATAGGGGAAGGTGATCCGCGTCAGCCGCACGGCGAGCGCGAATTTCGCCGGGATCGCGGCAAAGCCCGGCGCCAGCACCACCATCAGCTCCGGCATGAAAACGACACCAACCACGCTCAGCACGCCGAGCCAGATCACCATGACGCTCGTCACTTCCTCGGCGAAGCGCCGCGCCGCCTTCCGCCCGTCCGTCGCAAGCACGCCGGCGAACGCCGGAATGAAGGAGGCGTTGAACGCGCCCTCCCCGAACAACTGGCGAAACAAATCCGGCAGCTTCAGCGCGACGAAGAAGGCATCCGCCACCATCCCCGCGCCGAGCCGGTCAGCGATCAGCACATCGCGCAGGAAGCCCAGGACCCGGCTCACCAGCGTCCAGAACCCGACGGTCACGATGTTGCGGAACATCCCTCCGCGTTCCGCTACTCGTCCCGCCGGGGCCGGGCGAGCAGCTCGGCCATCGCAGCGCGCAGTGTCATCTCGCCCGCCAGCAAACGCGCCACCGCGGCCGCAACCGGCACCTCACAGCTGGACGAAGCCGCCCGCGCCACCAGCGCCGGCGCCGTCGCCACGCCCTCGGCCACGCCCTCCACGCAAGGCGCTTCGCCCCGGCCGAGCGCCAGCCCATAGCGGAAATTCCGGCTCGCCCGTCCGGTGCAGGTGAGCACCAGATCGCCGAGCCCCGAGAGGCCGAAGCTCGTCTCGCGCCGTCCGCCGAGCGCCTCCACCAGCCGCGAAAGCTCGGCAAGCCCCCGCGTCACCAGCGCCGCCCGCGCATTCTCGCCCCAGCCGGCACCGATCACCGCCCCGGCGGCGATCGCGATCACGTTCTTGGCGGCCCCCCCCACCTGCACCCCGAGCGGATCGGCATTGCCGTAGAGCCGGAGCCCCGGCCCTGCCAGTGCGCCGAGCAACATCTGCCGAAGCGCGCAATCCGCGGCGGCCAGCACGGCGGCCGCCGGCAGCCCGGCGGCGATCTCGGCGGCGAAATTCGGGCCCGCGAGCACCGCGGCCGGCGTATCCGGGTGCAGCTCGGCCAGGATCTCGAGCGGAAGCAAACCGGTTCCCACCTCCATGCCCTTCGCCGCGGCGACCAGCGGCCGGCCGGTGGGCAGGATCGTGCCCGCGATCGCGCGAAAATGCTGCATCGGCACGGCGAGCAGAAGGAGCGCGGCCGCCGGCATCGAAGGGTCTTCCGCCAGTTCGATGTCCTTGGGCAGCTCGACGCCCGGCAGCCGCCGGTTCTCCCGCCGCGCGGCGATCTCGAGCCGCCGTTCCGGATCGCGCGCCCAGAGCTGCACCGCATGCCCCGCCCGATGGGCGAAGAGGGCCAGTGCCGTGCCCCAGGCTCCGGCACCGACGATGCCGATGCTATTCATCGACCAGGCGCACCAGCGCCGCGCCCCCGCCCGGCTCGCCCGTGCCGAGCCGCTCGGAGAGGGAATCGAGAATCGCGCGCGCGGCCGGCTCGAACTCGAAGGGCGGATGGATCACCACCATCCCGGCGCCATTGAGCCGCGTGGGATCGGTCGGCTCGCGAAGGAAAAACTCGGCCGCAACGATATCGCGCATCCCGCTCTCGCAAAGCGCGATATGGAAGTCCCGCACCGGCGCCCGGTGCTTGATCGGGTACCAGGCCGCAAGAACCCCGCCGCGAAACCGCGCATAAGCCGTCTCCAATCCGGCGGCCACGCGCGAAAATTCGCCCGGCTCCTCATAGGGCGGATCGATCAGGACAAGGCCCCGCCGCGGATCGGGCGGCAGCAGCGCCTTGAGGGCGGCGTACCCGTCCCGATGATGCACCGCCACCTGCCGATCGCCCGCGAAGCGCCGCTTCAGCGCCGCAGAGTCCTCCGGATGAAGCTCGCAGCAGACCAGCCTGTCCGCGGGCCGCATCACGCTCCGCGCCAGCAGGCAACTTCCGGGGAAGCAGCCGGCAGCGCGCACGAGAGCCACATAGGCCGCGAGCGGCACCGGCGGATCGTCCATCAGCCTCCCGATCCCGCCTTGCCATTCCCCGGTCCGCACCGCTTCCGGCGCGGCGAGGTCGTATCCGCCGGCCCCGGCATGGGTATCCAGCATGCTAAACGGGCGCGGCTTTTTCAAAAGCGCGCCGAGCAGCCAGAACAGGACCGCCTGCTTGAGGCAATCCGAGAAGCCGCCGGCATGATAGGCATGCCGATAATTCATGAGCCCGCCTCATCCAGCGGCCAGCGCGGGCGGGCGGGCACATCCAGTCCGTCCACAAGCCCGAGGCGAAGCCGCTCGATCCCCGCCCACGCCACCATCACCGCATTGTCGGTGCAGAGTGCCGCGGGTGGAGCGAAGAGCGAGAATCCGGCCCGGCCAGCCGCCTCGGCCAAGGCCGCCCGCACCACGCCGTTCGCCGCCACCCCGCCCGAGACCACGAGAAGCTGTGCGTCCGGATGGCGGGCGGCGAACATCCCGATCGCATGCGCCGCCCGATCTGCCAGCACCTCGGCCACCGCCGCCTGGAAGGAGGCGGCGATGTCCGCCGCGTCCGCGCGCGGCACGGCCCCCGGCGGGAAGCCCGCCACCGCATGGGCGACCGCAGTCTTGAGCCCGCTGAAGCTGAAATCGCAGCCCGGCCGGCCGGCGAGCGGGCGGGGGAAGTGCCGGCGCCTCGGGTCGCCCTCGGTCGCCAGCCGCTCCAGCGCCGGCCCGCCCGGCCAGGGCAGCCCGAGCAGCTTTCCCACCTTGTCGAAAGCCTCGCCCGCCGCGTCGTCGATCGTCGCGCCGAGCAGGCGATAGCGCCCCAC
>JASHVY010000046.1 GCA_030044345.1 Acetobacteraceae bacterium
TCTCGTTCGCGGGCTTTCTCGCTCTCATCCCGCTCGCCAACTGGATGGTGGTGCATATCGGCACGAGCTGCGTCCCGCATGGCCCCTGCGTCGTCCCCGTCGCCCCCGGTATCGCTCCCGGCCTTCTGGCGCCTTCCGGCGTCGTCACCGTGGGTGTCGCGCTGGTGCTGCGCGATATCGTTCAGCGCTGCCTCGGATCCTGGACGAGCCTGCTCGCCATCGCCATCGGTTCGGCGCTCTCCGCTCTCCTCGCGCCGGCCGCGCTCATCATCGCCTCGGCCGCGGCCTTCAGCCTGAGCGAGCTCGCCGATTTCGCGGTCTATACACCGCTCCAGCGCCGCCGCCTGGTCCTCGCCGTCATTGCCTCCGCCTGCCTCGGCCTCGTCGTCGATTCCATCGTCTTCCTCTGGCTCGCCTTCGGCAGCCTCGCCCTCCTGCCCGGCCAGATCGTGGGCAAGTCCTGGGCCGTCCTCTTCAGCATTCCCTGCATCCGCTTTCTGCGCCGCGTCGCCCCGACCCCCGCCTGAGACTTCCATTGCGCCTTTCCGATTTTTCCTTCGACCTTCCACCCGAGCGCATCGCCCAGCACCCGGCCAATCCCCGCAGTGACGCGCGCCTGCTCGAGGTCACACCCGATTCGCTCGCCGATCACACCATCCGCGACCTTCCGTCTCTTCTCGCGCCGGGGGACATTCTCGTCGCCAACGACACAAGGGTGATCCCGGCCGCGATCTCCGCCCACCGCGGCAAGGCGCGTGTCTCCCTCACCCTCGATCACGCGCTGCCGGACGGTTCCTGGTTCGCGCTCGCCCGCAATGCCCGTCGCCTCCATCCAGGCGATATCCTCACCATCACGCCTTCTCTTTCGGCCACCGTCCTCGCCCGGATGCCGGATGGCAGCGTGACACTCCGCTTCAGCGCGCCCGATCCCACCATCGCCGCCCGCCTCGCCCTGCCGCCCTATATCGCCCGCGCCGCCGGCCCTTTGCCCGCGGACGAGCAGGACTATCAGACCATCTTCGCCGCCCATCCCGGCGCCGTCGCCGCGCCCACCGCCGGCCTTCATTTCACGGTGGCGCTTCTGGCGGCGCTTCGCGCGCGCGGCATCCTCACCGCCACCATCACGCTGCATGTCGGCGCCGGCACCTTTCTTCCGCTCCGCACCGAGGATATTTCGCAAACCCGCCTGCACGCCGAGCGCGGTCACATCTCGGAAGCCGCCGCCGGCGCCATCAATGCGGCCCGTGCCCGCGGCGGGCGCATCGTCGCCGTCGGCACCACCACGCTCCGCCTGCTCGAATCCGCTTCCGACCCGGCGGGCCGGATTCATCCATTCGATAACGAAACGAATCTCTTCATCCGGCCCGGCTATCGCTTTCGCACGGCGGATCTTCTGCTCACCAATTTCCACCTGCCGCGCTCGAGCCTTTTCGTCCTCGTCTCGGCATTCTCCGGCACGGCCCGCATGCACGCGGCCTACCGCCACGCCATCGCGCGCTTCTATCGCTTCTATTCCTATGGCGATGCCTGCCTCCTCCATCGCAATCCGGACGAACCGGAGAGCAAGAAGGCGTAGCGAACGCGTCAGCTACGCGTCGGCGTGGGGTCGATCGCGTTGGCGCAGGCATCCGGCGTCGCAGCGGCGACCGGGCCGACGACGGGCACGATCTTCAGCCCGGCGGAGGTGACCCGGCACGGCGCCGCGACCAAGCCGCAGCCCGCAAGCGCGCTCAGCGCCAGCAGGGCCGCGAGGCGAATGAGAATGCGCATGACCAAATCCTGCTTGGCACGTTCGGCGCCGAATGGGGCATAATGGTGGCCTGATCGGCTGTTCTGCCCGAAAATCGCCCATTCCCCGGGCGACGATCTTCGGAGAGGTCCCATGCAAGCAACCCTCAAAGGCCGCGTGATTGCCGAGAGCGACGATATCGTCGAAACCGGCGGCTATTTCTATTTCCCGCCATCCTCCGTCCACACCGAATGGCTCGAGCGCGCAGCGAAGACCGAGTCCGACCTCGCCTGCCCGCATGGCGTGCAGTTCTATGACGTCGTGATCGATGGCGAGCGCCATCCCCGCGCCGCCTGGTCCTACGAATCCCCGCGCCCCTCCATGCAGAAGGTCGGTGGACATTTTGGCTTCTGGGAAGACGTCCAGGTAGCTTGAGAGACCGTTGAGAATGCGACTGTGGCGGTCGTCCGACGCGTCTTTCTGCGCTTCCGGTGCTCACGGCCAGGTTTGTTTGGCGATCAATTTCGTGACTTCCCTTTGGGCTTTGGCGAATCGCCTCTCCGCCAGAAGCCATATTGATCTTCTAAGGCCGCTCCGCTCCGGTTCTCGAAAGCCGTGCCGGCCAGCGCCTGCGGCGCTTCCGACCATCGCAAGCCGCATTCTCAATCGGTCTCTGATCGGCCTACGCTCATGATGGCGGGCTCGCACGCCGTCATCGGCATGGTGGCCTGGGCCTGGGTCGCTCCCCGTCTCGGCCAACCCCCACTCGACCCGGTCGCGCTGG
>JASHVY010000452.1 GCA_030044345.1 Acetobacteraceae bacterium
CGCAATACCGCGGGGCTCGCAGCCTCGGCGGGAAACAGCTTAAGCGCATCGGCGCCGGCCGCAAGCATCGCGAATGCCTCCGTCGGCGTGAACATCCCCGGGCAGGCCAGCATGCCGTGCCCCTTCGCTGCGCGCACCACATCGCCCGCCGCGTGCGGTGTTACAATCAGCCGCCCACCCGCCGCCGCTACCTCCGCGACTTCGGCCGCATTCATCACCGTGCCCGCGCCGATCAGCAGGCGCGCGCCGAATCGCGCGGCAAGCCGGCGAATGCTTGTCATCGGGTCGGGCGAATTGAGCGGCACCTCGACGATCGCGAAACCCTGCTCCGCAAGCACCTCGGTGATGGCTTCGACCTCGTCCGGCTGCACGCCACGCAGGATGGCGATCAGCGGGCACTTCGCGAGCCAGTCCCGAAAGCTCAGCGCCATGCGGCAATTCCCCCGAGCCGCGCGAGGCCGCGTTCCGCCGCGCCCTCGCCATGCACGATCGCGCGCGCTCCGGCGGCACGGATCGCCCGCGCATAGAGCTCGGAAAGCGAAGCCGCGCCGATCAGATGCACCGCCGTACCATCCGCGGGCAATGCGGCCCGTACCTCGTGCCCGATCAGCAGCCCCGAGAGATAGGAGCCGGCCCCCTCCTCCGTGAGCCGCCCGAACAGGCCGAGCGTGCGCACACCGAACAATTGGTGCAGCAGATGTCCGGCCTCCGCGGCACGCGCCACGCCGCGATCGAACGCTGCCGGATCGGTGGGCGCGTCGCGCATCTGGCGGCCGAGGATCGTGTGGCCGCGCAAGGCCGCGAACAGCTCGCCGCTGAAATAGGTCTCGAAGCGAAGGATCCGGCCGTTCACCACCTCGGCCCATTTGCTGTGGCTGCCGGGCAGGCAGGCGAGCGCGCGCCCTTCCGTCTCCGCCAGCACGCCGAGAATCTGTGTCTCCTCCCCGCGCATCACCTCCGGCACGCCGGCCGCATCGGCGGATGAAAGCCCCGGCACCACGCGCACCATGAGACTCTCCCTAGGGCCATCCTCAGGGCCATTCAGGGGATCATCGCAGGCAATCTTGGCCAAACCCTCCGCGATCTCGGCAAGCCCGGCCGGGCACGGCACATAGGGCACCTCCCGCCAGCCCTGGCGGCTGCCGATCATGCCGGACATCAGAACCCGCCGCTCGCCCGCGGCGATCCAATCGCCGACCTGGCGCCGCAGCTCCGCTTCGAAATGGCCGTCCTCCACGGCAAGGATACCGCGCGGCGCCGCGCGCCTCTCGCGTGTCTCGCCCCTCTCGTCGATGCGGCAAGCGCGAAAACTGCTCGTTCCCCAATCGATGCCGATCATTCATGCTGCCTTGCAGGCTTGGAAGTCCTCCATGGTACCGGTTTTGGGGAACCCGGCCCACGGGAGGGTCAAATCCCACGCACGAAAATGATTTCGACAACGATATAAATTGACCCTCTTCCCGCGTTGCTTGGACCTTCTAGAGAAGAAACCGGAGCGGCTCGAGCCCGAGAAGCAAACGTCCCGCGACCTCATAGGTTCTCAAGGTGGCGACCACGTGCTGGTTCATGGTCATGATGTCACGCAGGCAGCGGTCGAACGGCCCTTTCTGATAAACGGCCATGCCGCCTGCGGCCTTGCAGACAAGCTGCACGACCTCCACACATGTCCCGATGACATGGGCCGCCGTCGACATGAAACGGGCCATTTGCATGGGCGTCGGTTCCTCGCCCCTGGTCAGGCTCGCCCAAACACCGCCCATGACCTCGAATTGACAGGCCCGGGCGGCGGTCAGCATGATTTCCGCTTTCCCCACCGCTTCCTGAACATAGACATCATCTCGCAACATCTTGGGCGGCTCCAGACTGTCGCCGATCATGTAGCGTCTGGCCGTCTTTCTGGTGGCCATGTCGATCAGCGCATCGATGGCGTGGCGGGCAATCCCGAGCGCCGGCGCGGATGCTTTCGCGATGAAGAGCAAAGGAAACGCATAGAGCGGACCTGCACGCTTGACCAACCCTTTATCCTGGAAGCTGAAGCTGTGCGTCTCATCGACGAACACATCCTCGACCAGGATGTCATTGCTTCCCGTGCCGCGCAGTCCCGTCGTGTACCAGGTGTCCAGGATCTTGCATTGGGACAGTTTCAGGAAGCATTGCCGGGTCTCCGGAACGCCGTTGGCCGCCATGCGCGGTGCGTCATCTTCGGCCACCCCGCAGCCGAGCCAGATCCACTCGCAATGCTGGCTGCCGCTGGCGAAGGGGAAGCGGCCGCTCACGCGATAGCCGCCCGGAACCCGGCGCGCCTCGCCGGCCGGGGTGGCCGACGCTGCGGTGGCGACAAAGATGTCGGAATACATCTTTCGCCCGACATCCTGGTCGAGGAACGAAGTGACATAGCCACTGTCGCAGTTGATCATGGCGCACCAGCCTACGGATCCGTCGGCCATCGCCAGCGCCTCGATGACGCGAAACTGCGTCATCGGGTCAAGTTCCGGGCCGCCCCATGCCCGCGGCATGGCCATGCCGAAAATGCCGGCATCCTTCATGGCGTGCGCAATCCTCTCGGGCAGGCAGCGCCCCTGCTCGATCTCGTCGCCCGCAACCCGAATTTTGTCGGCCATGGCGATGGCGGCGTGCAGAATGGGCGAGTCCGTCGGCTCTGCCAGGCCCGCGAGATGCGTCATCAGCGAAACTCCATCCATGTCGATGCTTGGGTCGATGCTTGGCCGGCATCGAACCGGATGGAGATATCTCTTGTGTGACGGGACCTCCCGATTGCGCTACTCTTGTAGCGGATGCGGAATCGCCCGATTCGGTCGTGAAAACGTGCGAGAATTGGCCTTTTTGCGCCCCCCATTTCTTCTAACAGATTGATTCTAAAAGATGAAATTTTCGCGACAGGCCGACGGCACGCCCACTCTGTCAAAATTTTTCCTTCGGTTTTTGGCAAAACCGGAACAATCCCAGATGCTTCCACCCCGGTCTTGAGCCCTCGGCCATGATGGCGATCCTGACCCCGCGCCGTGGTACCTTGCAGCAGTTTCATCCTTCGGGAGGGGTCCGCTCCACGTTGGCGCACTGGTTTGGATGCAAAAAGGATTGAGCTCCATCTATAAAGCGGCAAACCGGAGGGTCGAGACTGAGATGCCGAATATGCTTTTTGGACGAAGGGGCCTCCTGGCCGGATCGGCCGCGCTCCTGCTCTCCCCTCAGGCGGTGAAGGCGCAGGCCACGCCACAGGCGACGGGTGGGGGCTCCGGCAGCGACCAGAGTGCCGTGATCGATGTCAACCGCGCCCAGGTCGAGCCGATTCCGATCGCCATCCCGGTCTTTTCCGCCTCCGGCGGCCAGGCGGGCAGCCTCGCCTCGCAGATCGTCAGCGTGATCACCGCCGATCTCGCCGGCTGCGGCCTGTTCCACCCGCTCGATCCCGCTTCCTTCATCCAGGCGGCCGCCAACATCGGGCAGGTGCCGAAATGGCAGGACTGGAAGGTGATCGGCACAAGGGCGCTCGTCACCGGCCAGGTGGAAGAGCCTGCCTCCGGCCAGGTGCGCGTCGAGTTCCGACTGTGGGACGTGCTGCCCGAGCAGCAGCTCCAGGGCACCGCCTACACCACCGCGGACAGCAACTGGCGCCGCGTCGGGCACATGATCGCCGATGTGATCTATGAGCGCCTGCTCGGCGAGAAAGGCTATTTCGACACCCGCATCGCCTATATCTCGGATTCCGGGCCGCGCAGCGCGCGCGTCCGCCGGCTCTCCGTCATGGACCAGGACGGTGCCAACAACCGCTTCCTCACCGATGGGGAGTGGATGGCGCTCGATCCCCGCTTCAACCCGATCAAGGTCAACGAGCTCACTTTCATGAGCTTCGCCGAGAACCAGCCCCGGGTCTATCTCTTCGATCTCGGCTCCGGCCGCCAATCCCTGCTCGGCGCCTTCAGCTCCATGACCTTCGCTCCCCGCTTCAGCCCCGATGGCGCCAAAGTCATCCTCTCGGAGGCGCGCGGCGCCGGGTCCGACATCATCGTGGTCGATCTCGGCAGCATGATGCCGCAGCAGATCACGAGCTCGGGGGCGATCGACACCAGCCCCTGCTACAGCCCGGACGGCTCGCAGATCGTCTTCAACTCCGACCGCGACGGTTCACCGCAGCTCTACATCATGGGCGCGGACGGCTCGGGCCCGAAGCGCATCAGCTATGGCGACGGGCGGTATTTCACGCCGGTCTGGTCGCCGCGCGGCGACCTGATCGCCTTCGTCCGGCAGAACGGCGGCACGTTCGGGCTCGGCGTGATGAACACCGACGGGACCGGCGAGCGCATTCTCTCCGAAGCCTTCACGGTGGACGGGCCGAGCTTCTGCCCCAATGGACGGGTGATCTGCTTCTGGCGGACCACGGCGGCGACCAGCTCGAGCGGTGCCGGCTACTCGACCCGGCTGGTCAATATCGACATCACCGGGTTCAATGAGCGGATGGTGCAGACCCCGACCGACGCGTCCGACCCGGCCTGGTCCCCGCTCCTCTCTTGAGGGGCGCCCCAACGAAGGCCGGTTGGTGGCAGTGTCCTGCCCGCGAAGTTCGCAGCCTTTCGTGACGGACGGAAAGGATAAGCAGGCCGCTGAAAACAAAGAGCAAGTGCCCCGATTCCGCCCACATTCCAATGCGACGTACTTCGAAATCGGGACACTGGCGGGTGGCTACGGACGTGCTCGCCTCCACCCTGGTCTGACCGAAGCGAATACGGTATAATTTCAACTTCTTCACGATGGAGTCTTGACCGATGCGGAACCGGCGCGCTAAGCGCGAGCACAACCGCAGCGGGATACCGCTACGGCGCGAGATTGCCTGACCTTAACGCTTCCAACCCCTGACAGGGACTGAACCCATGAAATTCAGGCTCATCGGCGTGTTCGCAGCCCTGGCGCTGCTTTCGGCATGCGCCAGCAAACCTCCCGCCGCAACCACCGCCACCGCCCCCGCGGTGGCCCCGGGCCCGGCTCCCGGCAGCGAGCAGGATCTGGTCCAGAATGTCGGTGACCGTGTCTTCTTCGCTTTCGACCAATCCCTCCTCTCGTCCGAAGCCCAGGCCACGCTTGATCGCCAATCAGCGTGGCTGGCCAAATATCCCCAGGTCAAGGTGCTGATCGCCGGCAACTGCGATGACCGCGGCACCGAAGAATACAACCTGGCCCTTGGTGGGCGCCGCGCCAACGCCGCCCGCGACTATCTGGTGGCCAAGGGGGTGGACGGGTCGCGGATCCAGACGATCAGCTACGGCAAGGATCGCCCGGTCGCCCTGGGTGATAACGAACAGGCCTGGGCGCAGAACCGCAACGCCATCACCTCCGTCCAGGGCTTCAACCCGCAGGCCCAGTAGTCTTCCTGCGTAGCCCTCAGTCTTCCTGCATAGTCTTCCTGGGGCGTCGTCCCGTCTTTCCGTTCGCCGCCGCGGCGGCGAACGGGAGGGATTCGCTGGAAAGCAAACTGCCGGACGACGTGATCTTGATTTCATCCTTTCCGGCGGATCGCTCATCGTTCCGCCGGAAAGTATATTGATCTAGTCTTCCCGGATGCCGATGCCCTTCATGACGAATGGCGGATCGGAGATGACCGGGTATGGACCGATGACCATGAAGTTCCTGCTCGCCGCCGCCCTGCTGCTCATCGCCGTACTGCCGGCGAATGCCCAGATCGAGAGCCGCGAGGGAATCGCGCTGCGCAACCAGATTCTCGAACTCCAGCAGGAGGTCGATCAGCTCCGCAACCAGATCCAGAACGGCGGCGGCAATCAGGGTTCGTCGCTCGGGGGGAACTATTCCCAACCTCCCCCAAGCGGGGCGACGGGCGGGTCGAACAGCGACCTCGTCGCCTCCCTCCTCCAGCAGGTAAGCTCGCTGCAGGATCAGGTCCGCGAGCTGCATGGCGAAGTCGATGACCTTTCGCATCGGGTGGACCAGCAGGTCGCGGATATCGGCAAGAAGGTGGATGATCTCGCCTTCCAGCTCCAGATGGGCAAAGGCGGCGCGGGCGCCGGCGCCGGGCTCGCAGCCCCCACACCGACGACACCCACGCCGACGATGCCGGCCGCAACCCGGCCGCCACCGCCGGAGGTCCTCCTGCGCCAGGGCGAGGCGGCGCTCGCTCGCGCCGACTACACCACCGCCGCCTCCGTGGCCGAGACCGTGCTGCAGGCCGATTCCCATTCCCCGCGCGCCTATGATGCGCAATTCCTGCTCGCCCAGGCGCTTTACGGCCAGCGGCAATATACCCGCGCCGCGCTGGCCTATGACGACAGCTTCAATCGCCTTCCGGGCGGCTTGCATGCCCAGTCCTCGCTGCTCGGGCTGGCCCGCTCCCTTGCCGCGATCAATCAGCGGCCAGCCGCCTGCGCCGCGCTCACGAAGCTCCATCAGCAGTTCGACATTCTGACCCCGGACGTCGCGCAAGGCGCAGCCTCGCTGGCCCGCCAGACCGGCTGTTCCTGACGCGACGCGGTGCCGGCGGTGCGGCGGATGGGCGATGAGCCCCGTCTCACCGGCCGAGTTCGCTGCCCTGATGGCGGGGCTCGGGCTCGGCGACGCGCAAGGCTTCGGCGATGGGGTGCAGATCGCCGTCGGGGTCTCGGGCGGGGCGGACAGCTTGGCGCTCACCCTTCTCGCCGATGGCTGGGCGCGCGCGCGCGGCGGGCGGGTGGTCGGCCTGATCGTCGATCACGGGCTCCGAGCTGAGGCCGCAGCGGAAGCATCGGCGACTGCTGCCCTCCTTTCCCGGCTCGGCATCCCGCAAAGGGTCCTGCGATTGCGCGGGCTCTGCTCCGGGCCGGGCATGCAGGCACGGGCGCGGGCGGCCCGGCTCGCGCTGCTTCAGGCTGCCGCCTCTGAACTCGGCATCCCTTTTCTTTTGCTCGGCCATCACGCGGCGGACCAGGCGGAAACGCTGTTGCTGCGCGCGCTTGACGGCAGCGGCGCGGCTGGAATGGCCGGAATGGCTGCCCGCCGCGAGACCCAGAAAGTTGCCCTGCTCCGCCCTTTCCTGACAACGAAGCCGGACCGGCTGCGCGCCACCCTTACCGCCGCCCGCCTTGCCTGGCACACCGACCCGAGCAATTCCGATCCCCGTTTCCTTCGTGTCCGCCTGCGTAGAGCACTGGCCGAGAGCAACGCCCATGGCAGCGCGACGGCGGCGCTGGTTCGGGCGGCGGCTTGGGCTGGCCGCCGCCGCGCCGAAGAAGAGCGGGCCCGGGCGGCGCTTCTCGCCGCGCGTGTCGCTCTCCATCCCGAGGGCTATGCCCTTCTCACCCCGGGGCCGATCGCGCCGGCGGCGCTTGCAGCCCTGATCCGCGTTCTCGGCGGGGCCGAGTTCGCCCTATCCGTGCGACGGGTCGCGCCACTTGCCGCCTGCCCTTCCCCGGTGACCATCGCCGGGGTGCGCCTCACGCCGGCCGGCCGTCTCGGCCCTGGCTGGCTGCTCGTGCGCGAGACGCAAGCGGTCGCCCCGCCGGTCCCGGCCATTCCCGGCATCCGCTGGGACGGCCGCTTTCGCCTCGCCCTCGCGGCCTGCCCGCCTGCCGGAGCGAGGCTAGGCGCGCTCGGCGCCACGGAAGCGGCCCGGCTTCGCCGCCATTCTTCCTTGCCGGCCTCGGTGCTCGCGAGCCTCCCCGCCCTTCGCGTTGGGGAAGAATTGGCCGCTGTGCCTCATCTCGACTATCCTGATGAAAAGACCTGTGCCCGCGTGCCGGTTCTGTTCAGCCCGAACGAGCCGGCTGTGGGCGCGCCGTTCACGATTCTCGACCGGGGCGGGGATGCAGAAATGTCCCGATGAGCCTATGTTGTGAGGGCGGAAGCGGACGGAATCTCTCCGCAAACCAAGGATGGGAGGATGGGCGCCGGACTGCGCGGCGCAGATCCGCGAACAGGACGGGACAGGATGAGCAATTTCGGCCGTAACCTCGCTCTCTGGGTGATCATCGCCCTGTTGCTCGTCGTTCTGTTCAATCTCTTCCAGCCGGGCACCAATCACGATACCTCCACGGAGGTCGCCTATTCCGACTTCCTGCACCAGGTCGATAGCGGCCAGGTGCGCGATGTGGTGATCGAGGGCCAGACGGTCAGCGGGCAGCTCAAGGACGGCACCAGCTTCGAGACCTATATCCCCGACGACCCGACGCTGGTGAATCGCCTGACATCCAAGGATGTGCGGGTGATCGCCAAGCCGCCCTCGTCGGACGCGAACCCGCTGCTCCACTACCTCCTCTCCTGGTTCCCGATGCTGCTGCTGATCGGCGTCTGGGTCTTCTTCATGCGCCAGATGCAGGCCGGCGGCGGGCGGGCGATGGGCTTCGGCAAGTCCCGCGCGCGGATGCTCACCGAGAAGCAGGGGCGCGTGACGTTCGAGGACGTGGCCGGTATCGACGAAGCGAGGGGCGAGCTTCAGGAAGTCGTCGAGTTCCTCAAGGACCCGCAGAAATTCCAGCGTCTGGGCGGCAAGATCCCGAAAGGCGTGCTGCTGGTCGGTCCGCCCGGCACTGGCAAGACACTACTCGCCCGCGCCATCGCCGGCGAGGCCAATGTGCCCTTCTTCACCATCTCGGGCTCGGATTTCGTCGAGATGTTCGTGGGTGTCGGCGCGAGCCGGGTGCGCGATATGTTCGAACAGGGCAAGAAGAACGCCCCCTGCATCATCTTCATCGACGAGATCGATGCGGTCGGCCGCCATCGCGGCGCGGGGCTCGGCGGCGGCAATGACGAGCGCGAGCAGACGCTGAACCAGATGCTGGTCGAGATGGACGGCTTCGAATCGAACGAAGGCGTCATCCTGATCGCCGCCACCAACCGCCCGGATGTGCTCGACCCCGCGTTGCTGCGGCCCGGCCGGTTCGACCGGCAGGTGGTCGTGCCCAACCCGGACGTGAACGGGCGGGAGAAGATCCTCCGCGTTCACATGCGCAAGGTGCCGCTTGCCGCCGATGTCGATCCGAAAGTGATCGCCCGCGGCACCCCCGGCTTCTCGGGTGCCGATCTCGCCAACCTCGTCAACGAGGCGGCGCTGCTCGCCGCGCGGATCGGCAAGCGCGTCGTCGCGATGGCCGAGTTCGAGCACGCCAAGGACAAGGTGATGATGGGCACCGAGCGCCGGAGCCTCGTGATGAGCGAGGACGAGAAGCGCATGACGGCCTATCACGAAGGCGGCCACGCGCTCTGCGCGCTGCACGAGCCCGAATGCGACCCGGTGCACAAGGCGACGATCATCCCGCGCGGCCGCGCGCTCGGCCTGGTGATGAGCCTGCCGGAAGGCGACCGCTATTCCAAGAGCAAGTCCAAGCTGCTCGCCGAGCTGACGATGGCGATGGGCGGCCGCGCGGCGGAGGAGATCATCTTCGGCAACGACAATGTCTCGACCGGCGCCGGCGGCGACATCAAGGCCGCGACCGACCAGGCACGCCGGATGGTCACGGAATGGGGCATGAGCGACAAGCTCGGCATGATCGCCTATGGCGACAACAGCCAGGAAGTGTTCCTCGGCCATTCGGTGACGCAGAACAAGAACGTTTCCGAGGCGACCGCGCGCGAGATCGACGCCGAGATCAAGGACATCATCGATGCCTCCTACGGCCGGGCCAAGCGCATCCTGACCGAGAACATCGAGGAACTGCACCGGCTGGCGCGCGGCCTGCTGGAATACGAGACGCTGAGCGGCGACGAGATCCGCACCGTGCTGCGTGGCGAGCCGGTGATCCGCAAGGTGGTGGACGAGCCGGCGCCGGAAAGCCGCCGCGCGTCGGTGCCGGCCGCTGGCCGCCCGCTGCCCCCCGCCCCCGGCGGTCTTGGCGCGGCGCCGCAGCCCGGCTGAGGGGAGATGGCGCGCTGATCGAGCCGCTCGGGCTGCTGCACGG
>JASHVY010000453.1 GCA_030044345.1 Acetobacteraceae bacterium
AAAGCGTGATCGCCGGAGGTGGGATCACCGGAGGCGTGAATCACGCAAGAAAACAAAAGGCGAGAGCGGGATGGGGTGAGCGCGAGTGAACGCATCCCGCTCTCGAGCGTGATCGCCGGAGGCGTGAATCACGCGGGGGGGACAAATGGCGAGAGCGGAATGAGGGAGCGGGAGCGAACGCATCCCGCTCGAGAACGATTCGGCCTCGCGGCGTATTCCCTCGCTCTTTGCCGATGCCACGACTTCGATTGGAGAAAGGATCGGTCGCACGATGATTCATGGTCGTCATGAGAATCGAAGGGGACGAACCGATGCGCTATAAGAAGCTCGGCGATACAGGATTGCTCGTGTCCGAAATCTGCCTCGGCGCCATGACGTTCGGGGGCCGCGGCGTGTACAATGTCATTGGCATGCTCGATCAGCCGGCCACCGACCGGATCGTCGCACGCGCGCTCGATGCGGGTGTCAATTTCATCGATACGGCGGACACTTATTCCGAAGGTCTTTCCGAGGAAATCACCGGCCGCGCCATCGCGAACTCAGGCCGCAAGCGCTCGGATGTGGTGCTGGCGACGAAAGTGTTCGGCGTTGTCGGCTCCGGCCCCAATGATCGCGGCGCGTCGCGCGGCCATATCATGGATGGCGTCAAGGCCAGCCTGAAGCGGCTTGGCACCGACTATATCGACCTTTACCAGATTCACGCTTTCGATCCCCTCACGCCGATCGAGGAAACCGTCCGCGCGCTCGACGATCTCGTGCGGGAGGGCCATGTTCGCTATGTCGGAGTTTCCAACTGGCCGGCCTGGGCCATCATGAAGGCGCTCGGCATTGCCGAGAGGAATGGCTGGACGCGGCTCGCCACGCTCCAGGCCTATTACACCATTGCCGGGCGCGATCTCGAGCGGGAGATCGTGCCGCTGCTGACTTCGGAGAAGCTCGGGCTGATGGTCTGGAGCCCGCTCGCGGGCGGGCTGCTTTCCGGCAAATATGACCGCAACGGCCAGGGACCTGATGGGGCCCGCCGCGTCTCCTTCGATTTCCCGCCCGTGGACAAGGACCGTGCCTTCAACTGCGTCGACGAAATGCGCGCGATCGGGCAGGCGCGCGGCGTCTCGGTGGCGCGCATCGCGCTCGCCTGGGTCCTGCAACGGCCTTTCGTCATGTCCGTGATCATCGGCGCGAAAACCGTCGAGCAGCTCGA
Organism: Acetobacteraceae bacterium; assembly: GCA_030044345.1. Lineage (GTDB taxonomy): Bacteria > Pseudomonadota > Alphaproteobacteria > Acetobacterales > Acetobacteraceae > JAKAWQ01. Next base: position 1,202 of record JASHVY010000453.1, read on the forward strand.
TGACAACCTCGCCGCCACGGAGATCACGCTCACCGCCGAGGAGCTGGAGCGGCTCGACCGCGTGAGCGCGCTGCCGGCGGAATATCCCGGTTGGATGCTCGCCCGCCAGGGCGCCACCCGCTCGCTGAATGCCTGATCGGACAGGGTTTTTCGGAACAAAAGCATGGCGCACACGGTTCCCGGCTCGGGAGCGGGGCCTCGTCATGCTTGACGCCGGCTGACCCGACGGCCCAACCTTCCCCTGTTCGCCGCGGGCGGGGAGACCCGCTTCGTGGAAAGAACGAGAAAGCCGGGCTTGATCCGGCACGAGGGAGCCGTCCATGTGGAAGTTCGTACGTGCCAAACGTACTGTTCCCAAAGCCGAGCCGTCTGCGGCGATGGAACAACTGCGCCGGATTGCGAGCACGGCGCGTGAGCAGCCTTTGTCCGGCGAGGAAACACCGCACGCGGATGCCGAGCTGCTCGAGCTCTGCGCGGAGATCAGCCATCAGAGGAAGATTGCCGATGCGGCTTGGCGGCGCTTCACCGAGGAGAGCCTCTCCCTCTGGTGCACCAGCGCGCATGCCGATGCGCTTTACGGCGCCTCCCGCAAGGAAACGCAGCGCCTCGATTTTCTGCTCCGCGAGGCCGGCAAGCTGCGCGCGAAAACAGGAGCCGGCATCTATGCCAAGGCGCTCGCGATCACCCGCTTGAGGAACGGCGGGCTTGGGCTTTGCAAGTCCCTCGCCGAGGATCTGATCGCCAACCCGGCCCTGCGGGCGACGCTCTGGGGTGCCGAGGCGGAACCGGCGGCAGACCCGGAGGCGCTGCCCGAGCCGCGAAAGGCCCGCCCGGATCTGACGTGAAATCCGGCAGCGCCCCGCCCTTATAGGGCGTGATCAAAAGGCGCTGCAGCGTCAGCCAGAATCGCGGCAATTCATAGCGGCAATCCCGGCACGCACCCATGGCGCTCTCAGCGAAACTGGCATTGTTCGCCATCGTCGGGAGCCTTGCCTATCTCGGGCTCGCCATCCTCGGCTGGGGCGGGTTCGCGGCCTTCTTTGCGGATCCGGCCCGGATCGCGCTTGCGATCGTGCTCTTTGCCCAGGTCGGCGCGGCGCTCTTCAGCCGCGGCAATCTCAGCCCCGGAGAACGCGAGGATCGCTCCAATCGCTGGGTCTTCATCGCCTTCACGGTGCTCGGGCTGCTCAGTGCCTATCTGCCGGCCTATACCGAGCGGGTCGGGTTCTGGACCTTCGGGGGTGAGGGTATTCGCTGGCTTGGCGTCATTCTCTTCGCCGCCGGCGGGGCGCTCAGGCTTTGGCCGGTCTTCGTCCTCGGGCACCGGTTCAGCGGGCTGGTCGCGATCCAGCCCGGGCACCGTCTGGTGACGGATGGCGCCTATCGCTTCATCCGCAACCCGAGCTATCTCGGCATGCTCATCACCGCGCTCGGATGGGCGCTCGCGTTCCGCTCAGGCGTGGGCCTGCTGCTCGCCGCGTTGCTCCTGCCGCCCCTGCTCGCGCGCATCCATGCGGAAGAAGCGTTGCTGCATGCGCAATTCGGCGCGGAGTACGATGCCTATCGCACCCGCACCGCCCGGCTCATCCCGGGGCTTTACTGAGCTTACCCTCGTGCCGACCCGGGGCTCTTGGCCGGCCGCGGTGCTGCGCGCGCGTCCTGGCGGAGCCGGTTCTCGCCCAGCAGAAGAAGAATGGGGGCGGCGATGAAGATCGAGGAGGAGGTCCCGACCACGATCCCGAACAGCATCGTCCAGGCAAAGCCAGAGAGCGACGCGCCACCGAAGAGAGCGAGCGGCAGGGCGGCGAGAAACACCGTCGTCGAAGTGCCGACGGTCCGGCTCAGCGTCTCGTTGATCGAAAGATCGATCAGCTCGCGCAGAGGCATCGATTTGTATTTGCGCAGATTCTCGCGCACCCGGTCGTACACCACCACCTTGTCGTTGGTCGAATAGCCGAGGATCGTGAGGATCGCCGCGACCATCACGAGATCGAACTGGATGCGCGTGACGACGAGGAAGCCGATCGCCTTGGTCATATCGAGGATCAGCGTCACCACGGCGCCGACCGCGAACTCCCACTCGAAACGGAACCAGATATAGACGAGGATCATCAGGAGGCTGAGGCCGAGCGCCATCAGCCCTTTCCGGAAGAGCTCGGCGGAGACGCTCGCCCCGATCGCGCTCGTCCCCAGAACGCGGCTGCCAGGTGCCGCTTTTTGCAGGGCCACGGAAATCCGCTGCACGGCCGCATCGGTCGCCGCGTCGGACCGCTGCGCCTCGAGGCTGATCATGACCCCGTTCGCGGTGCCGACCCGCTGCAACCCGGCGCCACCCAAACCGGCCGCGGCAAAAGCCGCTCGAAGCTGAGCGAAGTTCGCGACACTCGGCGTTTCCGCCTGGATCACGATGCCGCCCTTGAAATCGATCCCGAGATTGAGGCCCGGATAGAAGAAAAGAATGATCGAAGCGGAGGACAGCACGGCCGAGACCATCAGGCCGAGGAACCGCCCGCGCATGAAGCGGATCTTCGTATTGTCGGGAACCAGGCGGAAAAGAGGGCGGATGAACATCTGGGTCACACCGGCAGGGCGGCGGGACGGATGGCGACATACCAGCGCGCCATCAGCAGCCGCGCGACGAGCGTCGCGGTGAAAAGGGTCGAGATGATGCCGAGCGTGATGGTCACCGCGAAGCCGCGGACCGGCCCGGTCCCGAAGATGAAGAGCATGACGTGCGCGAGCAGCGTCGTCGCGTTGCTGTCGATGATGGTACCGTAGGCGCGCTTGAACCCGGTCTCCATCGCGGCGAGCGGCCTCTGGCCGAGCCGCGTCTCCTCGCGGATGCGCTCATTGATCAGGATATTGGCATCCACCGCCATCCCGAGCGTGAGCAGAATCCCCGCCATGCCGGGCAGCGTGAGCGTGGCCTGCAGGACCGAGAGCAGCGCCATCAGGATGATCAGGTTCATCACCAGCGCGATGTTCGCGAGCCAGCCGAACAGCCCGTAGA
>JASHVY010000454.1 GCA_030044345.1 Acetobacteraceae bacterium
CCGCTGCACACGCTGCGCGCGGATATAGATTTCGGTACCGCAACAGCAAAGACGACCTATGGGACTTGTGGCGTAAAAGTCTGGATCTTCAAGGGTGAGATCCTTGCCCACGACCCGATGGCCCAGGATCGTCGCGCGGCTGAGCAGGCGCCGCAGCGCTGAACGAGGCGAAGACCCATGCTTTCCCCCAAGCGCACCAAGTTCCGCAAGGCCCACAAGGGTCGAATTCACGGTCTCGCCAAGGGCGCGACCGCGCTTGATTTCGGCGCCTTCGGCCTCAAGGCGCTTGAGCCCGAGCGGGTGACGGCGCGCCAGATCGAGGCGGCGCGGCGCGCGATCACACGAGCGATGCGACGCACCGGGCGGGTCTGGATCCGCATCTTCCCGGACGTGCCGGTTTCGGCGAAGCCGGCCGAGGTCCGCATGGGATCGGGCAAGGGTAGCCCGGAATTCTGGGTCTGCCGTGTCAAGCCGGGTCGCATCATGTTCGAGATCGACGGGGTGCCCGTCCAGGTCGCACGCGAGGCGCTGGAGCTCGGGGCGGCGAAGCTGCCGATCCGCACCCGATTCGTCAGCCGGATCGGCGAGGGCTGAGGCGATGAGCAAGGCGAGCGAGTTGCGCACCAAGACAGCGGACGAGCTGACAACCATGCTGCTCGATCTGCGCAAGGAGCAGTTCAATCTTCGTTTCCAGCGCGCGACCGGACAGCAGGAATCGTTCTCGCGGATCCACGTGGTGCGCCGCGAGATCGCCCGCGTGAAGACAGTCATGACGGAGCGCCATCGCTCCGCCGGTAAGGCTTGAGGAGAAATCGATGCCGAAGCGCGTGCTGAGCGGGCGCGTGGTCAGCGATCGGATGGACAAGACCGTGACGGTGCTCGTCGAGCGGCGCGTGATGCATCCGCTCTACAAGAAGTTCATTCGCCGCTCGAAGAAATATGCCGCCCATGACGAAGCCAATCTGTGCAAGGTGGGCGATGTCGTGCGCATCGAGGAATGCCCGCCGATCAGCAAGCGCAAGACATGGCTGGTGATCGAGCGGAACGGCGCGCCGTTCTCGCCGATGGCCGTAGGTTGAGGAGGAAGCGATGATCCTTCCCGAAACCAACCTCGACGTCGCCGACAATTCGGGGGCGCGGCGGGTGCAGTGCATCAAGGTGCTTGGCGGCTCCAAGCGCAAGACGGCCTCCGTCGGCGATATCATCGTCGTCTCGATCAAGGAGGCGATTCCGCGCGGCAAAGTGAAGAAGGGAGACGTGCATCAGGCCGTGATCGTGCGCACCGCGTTTCCCGTCCGCCGTCCCGATGGCAGCGCCATCCGGTTCGATCGCAATGCGGCGGTGCTGATCACCAAGCAGCAGGAGCCGATCGGGACACGCATCTTCGGCCCGGTGGTGCGCGAGCTGCGCGCCAAGCGGTTCATGAAGATCATCAGCCTGGCTCCGGAGGTGCTGTAGCGCCATGGCAGCCCGCATCCGCAAAGGGGATCAGGTGGAGGTGATCAGCGGCGAGGAAAAGGGCAAGCGCGGCGAGGTCGTTCGCGTGCTGCCCAAGGAAGCTCGTGCCGTTGTGCAGGGTGTGCGTCTCGTGACGCGGCACCAGAAGCCGCGCGGGGTCGGTCAGCCCGGCGGGATCGTCGAGCAGGAGGCACCGCTCCATCTCTCGAAGCTCGCCCTGATCGATCCCAAGACCGACCGGCCGACGCGGGTCGGGTTTCGTCGCTCCGAGGATGGCCGCAAGGTGCGGTTCGCCAGAAAGAGCGGCGACGTGATCGACAGGTGAGAAGGCTTCGATGATGAGCGAAGTCCACGAAATTCCACGCCTGCAGAAGCGCTACCAGGATGTCCTGCGTCCCGCGCTGCAGAAGGAGTTCGGCTACGGCAGTCCGATGCAGGTGCCGCGGCTGGAGAAGATCGTGATCAATATGGGTGTGGGCGAAGCGGCGGCGGACTCGAAGAAGCTCGATTCCGCGATAGCCGAGCTTGCCCTGATCGCCGGCCAGAAGCCGGTCAAGACGCTGGCGAAGAAGGCGATTGCCGCCTTCAAGATTCGCAAGGGGCTGGCGATCGGCTGCAAGGTGACGCTGCGCCGGGCGCGGATGTGGGAGTTCCTCGACCGGCTGGTGAATATCGCCTTGCCGCGCGTGCGCGATTTCCGTGGCATCCCGGCAGGCAAGGGGTTCGACGGCGGCGGCAATTTCGCCCTCGGGCTCAAGGAGCAGATCGTGTTTCCCGAGATCAATTATGACAAGGTGGACGCGATTCGCGGCATGGACATCGTCTTCGTGACGACGGCGAAGACGAACGCGGAAGCGAAGGCGCTGCTGCGCGGCTTCGACCTTCCGTTCGCGAATTGAAATGAGACGTTTGGAAAACCGCCAGGGCTTCCTGGCAGGTTCCGGAGGGTGATGAAGGAATGGCCAAGACCTCGGCAGTCAATCGGAACCTCAAGCGCGAACGGATGGCCGCGCGTGACGCGGCCAAGCGGGCAGCGCTGAAGGCGACGGTGATGGACCGCTCGACGCCGGTGGAAAGCCGGTTCGAAGCGTCGGTCAAGCTCGCGGCAATGCCGCGCAATGCGGCGAAGGTGCGCATCCGGTTGCGCTGCGCGCTGACCGGGCGCTCGCGCGGCAATTATCGGAAGTTCCGGCTTTGCCGTGTGATGCTTCGGGAGCTGGCCGGGGCCGGGCAGATCCCGGGGCTCGTCAAGGCGAGCTGGTAACGGAGAGTTTCGATGGCCGTTTCCGATCCTCTCGGCGATATGCTGAGCCGCATCCGCAATGCGCAGCGGGCCGGTCAGACTGTTTGCGTCGCCCCCGCTTCCAAGCTTCGGGCCAATGTGCTCGAGGTGCTGAAACGGGAAGGCTTCATTCGCGGTTTTTCGGCCGAAGAGTTGCGCCCGGGCATCGCCCGGCTGCGCATCGAGCTCAAGTACAGTGAGGGCGAGCCGGTGATCAAGGAGATCACCCGCGTCTCGAAGCCCGGCCGGCGTGTCTATTCGAAGATCAGCGCCCTGCCGCGCGTTTATGCCGGGCTCGGCGTCTCCATATTGTCCACTCCGCGCGGCGTGATGAGCGATGCGGAGGCCCGGGCCGCCAATGTCGGCGGCGAAGTCCTCTGCCGGGTGTTCTGAGGGAGCGGACGATGTCGCGGGTCGGCAAATATCCAGTGGAAATTCCCGCGGGCGTCGAAGTGGCGCTCGCCGGTCGGACGCTCACGGCAAAGGGCAAGCTCGGCGCGCTCTCGCTCGAGCTGTCGGAGGATGTGCTCACCAAGGTCGAGGGAGGCCGCGTCACCGTGGCGCCCAACGGCACGGAACGTCCGGCCCGCATGATGTGGGGCACGACGCGGGCGCTCATCGCGAACATGGTTCGTGGGGTCTCGGCGGGCTATGTCCGGACGATGGAGATCAGTGGCACCGGCTACCGTGCGCAGGTGCAGGGCAAGAACCTCGTGCTCAATCTCGGCTATTCGCATGAGGTGGTCTATCCGGTGCCGGAGGGCATTCGCATCACCTGCGAGCGGCCGACCTCGGTCCGCGTCGAAGGCGTGGACAAACGTCTTGTCGGCCAGGTGGCGGCGGAGATCCGGGCCTTCCGCCCGCCCGAGCCCTATAAGGGGAAAGGCGTGAAATACGAAGCCGAGACCATCCGGCGCAAGGAAGGCAAGAAGAAATAATATGAGCACGAAACAGGATATGCGCGTGCGGCGGCAGACACGCCTGAGGCATCAGTTGCGGCTCAAGAGCAATGGCCGGCCGCGGCTCTCCGTGTTCCGTTCGAGCCGGCATATCTACGCTCAGGTGATCGATGACGCGGCGGGCCGCACATTGGCGGCCGCATCGAGTCTCGAGCAGGGACTGCGCAGCCAGCTTACGACCGGCGCTGACAAGCAGGCGGCGGCGGCGGTCGGCAAGCTGGTCGCCGAGCGGGCGCTCGCCGCCGGAGTGAAGGAAGTGGTATTCGACCGCGGGGCCTATCTCTACCACGGAAGGGTGCAGGCACTCGCCGACGCGGCCCGCGAGGGCGGGCTCGCGTTCTAAGGAGAGAGTGGATGGCACGAGAACCGAGGGAAGGGCGCGGCCGCGATCGTGAGGCTGGCGACGAGCTGATAGATAAGCTCGTCAGCATCAACCGTGTCGCCAAGGTGGTGAAGGGTGGCCGGCGCTTCGCTTTCGCCGCTCTGGTCGTGGTCGGTGATCAGAAGGGCCGCGTCGGCTACGGCGCCGGCAAAGCGCGCGAGGTGCCGGAGGCGATCCGCAAGGCGACCGACCGGGCCAAGCGCGGCATGATCCGCGTGCCCATGCGCGAGGGTCGCACGCTGCATTACGACGTGACGGGCCGTTTCGGTGCTGGCCGCGTCGTGTTGCGTGCAGCGCCTGCCGGCACCGGCATCATCGCCGGAGGGGCGATGCGCGCGGTGTTCGAATCACTCGGCATCGGCGATGTGGTCGCCAAATGCCTCGGCAGCCGCAATCCGCACAACATGGTCAAGGCGACCTTCGCGGCGCTGCGGCTTTGCGCCGCGCCCCGGACGATCGCGCAGAGACGCGGCCGGAAAGTCTCGGACCTGCTCGGCCGGCGTGAGGCTGCCGTTCCTGGGGCATCTGCCGCAGCAGGCCCGGTTGCGCCCCAGGGGGAGGCGGCTGATGCCTGAAGCGAAGCAGTTGCGCGTGACGCAGACCGCCTCGGCGGCCGGGCGCAAGCCCGGTCAGCGCGAGACGCTGATCGGGCTCGGTCTCGACAAGATCGGGCGTAGCCGGGTCCTCGAGGCGACATCCTCCGTGCGCGGCATGGTCCGCAAGGTGGCTCACCTGCTCAAGGTGGAAGAGCTGTCGTGAGCAGAGGGATCCAGCAATGAAGCTCGACGAACTCACTGACAATCCGGGTGCACGGCACCGCTCGAAGCGGCTCGGCCGCGGGATCGGCTCGGGCAAGGGCAAAACCAGCGGGCGGGGGGTGAAGGGCCAGAAGGCGCGTACCGGCGTGGCGTTGAACGGGTTCGAGGGCGGCCAGCTCCCGATCTATCGGCGCCTGCCCAAGCGGGGCTTCAAGAACCCGTTCCGGAAGGTCTATGCCCCCATCAATCTCGGCAGTCTGGCGGCAGCGATCGAAGCCGGGAAGCTCGATCCGAACGCCCCGATCAGCGAGGAGAGCCTCGGGGCGGCGGGCCTCGTTCGCAAGGACACGAAAAGTGCCGGCGTGCGCCTGCTGGCCAAGGGCTCGATCGGTCGCGCTGTGACCATCAGCGTTTCGGGTGCCTCGGCGGCTGCCATCGCGGCCGTTCAGGCCGCCGGCGGCAGTGTCACCGTAACGGGGGCAAAGACCGAGGAGCAGCCCGCCGGAGCTTAGCGAGTCCCACTTGCCGGCATGTCGGCGATGGCATGAACCCGCGGCGAAGAATGAGGCGGGTGGCCTTGCGTGGTGGGGGGTGGGACGGCACATTGCTTGAGTGTGCCGTTGGTCTGCCGATCGCTTCCGGCACTTGGCCTGGGCCGCTCGCGGTGTCGGTGACCGGCTTGGCTGACAGCCGGCGAAGGGGCAGGAAACGACTGGCGAAGTGAGGATGACGCATGGCCTCGGTGGCCGAACAGCTTGCCGCGAACTTCGATATCGGGGTGTTCGCGAAAGCGACTGACCTCAAGAAGCGCATCTGGTTCACGCTCGGGGCGATGATCGTCTATCGGATCGGGACCTACATCCCTCTGCCTGGGGTCAATCCCGCGGTGATGGCTGAGCTGCTGCAGCGTTCGGGCGGCGGCATTCTCGGCATGTTCAATATGTTCTCCGGCGGCGCGCTCGGCCGGATGACGCTCTTCGCGCTCAATATCATGCCCTACATCACCGCCAGCATCATCGTGCAGATGATGGCGGCGGCCATTCCGTCGCTGGAGGCCTTGCGCAAGGAGGGTGAGAGCGGGCGCAAGACCCTCAACCAGTACACCCGGTACCTCACCGTGGTGATCGCGCTCTTCCAGTCCTACGGCATTTCCATCGGGCTGGAGAGCGTGCATGGAAGCATGGGCCCGGCAGTTGCCGATCCCGGCATGTTTTTCCGTCTCTCGACCACGATCATGCTGGTCGGGGGAACGATGTTCCTGACCTGGCTCGGTGAGCAGATCACCGATCGCGGGATCGGCAATGGCTCGAGCCTCATCATCATGGCCGGCATCATCGCCAATATGCCCCAGGCCATCATCTCGCTGCTCGAGCTCGGCCGCACCGGCGCGCTCTCCACCATCTTCATCATCTTCTTTCTGGTGCTGGCCGTGGCCGTGATCGGCTTCATCGTGTTCATGGAGCGGGCGCAGCGGAAGGTGGTGGTGCGCTATCCGAAGCGGCAGGTCGGGAACCGCATGTTCGGCGGCGATTCGACTCATATGCCGCTCAAGGTGAACACCTCAGGAGTGATTCCCCCGATCTTTGCCAGCTCCATCCTCCTCATCCCGGCGACCATCACGGGCTTTTCGCAAGGTGGCGGAGGCTCGTTGCTGACGCGGATCGCGGTCATGCTGGGGCATGGCCAGCCGCTCTACATGGTGGTCTATGCGGCGATGATCGTCTTCTTCACGTTCTTCTACACCGCAGTGGTGTTCAATCCGGAGGAGACGGCGGACAATCTCAAGAAATATGGCGG
>JASHVY010000455.1 GCA_030044345.1 Acetobacteraceae bacterium
GACTCGCGCCCATGCAGCCTCTGCGCATAGACATTGATGATCAGCGCCGCGAGCAGGATCAACCCGCGGATCAGGATCTTCATGAAGCTGTCGATCGCCACATGGTCGAGCCCGTTATTGAGCACGCCGAGCACGAGAAGCCCGAGGATCGTGTTGCCGATGCCGCCACTGCCGCCGAAGAGGCTGGTGCCGCCCACCACCACGGCCGAGATGCTGTCGAGCAGGTAATTGTCGAACTCGTTCTGCTGCGCGCTGCCGAAATGCGCCACCCCGAGCATGCCGGAGAAGCCGGCGCAGACTGCCGAGATCACGATCACCGCGCGGACGATCCGCTTGACATTGACCCCGGAATATTCCGCCGCCTCGCGGTTGCCGCCGACCATGTACACATAGCGGCCGAAGCGCGTATAGGTCAGCACCAGATGCGCCACCAGCATCACGAGCCCCGCCATCACCGCGATCCACGGCACCGGTCCGATCGAGCCGCTGCCGAGGGTCGTGATCAGCGGTGGCACGGCATAGGCGATCTGCCCGCGCACCAGCACCGCGCAGATGCCGGCGCCGATCTGCAGCATCGCCAAAGTCGTGATGAAGGAGGGGATGCCGATGACGGTCGTCGCGACAGCATTGATCTCGCCGAGCGCGAAGGTCGCGGCAAAGCCGAGCAGGATCGCAAGCCCGCCCGGCAGCGGAAGGTTATGGATATTGACGCTGGAATCCTGGAGCGTGAAGAACGCGATCACGACGCCGGCGACATTGGCGATCGCGGCGACCGAAAGATCGATCTCGGCGCAGAGGATCACGAACGTGAGCCCGACCGCCATGATGCCGGTGACGGAGATCTGCTGCAGCACGTTCTGCAGATTCCCGAGGCTCAGGAAGGAGGGGCTCGCGAAGCCGAAGAAGGCGATGAGAAAAAGCAGGGTCGCGAAGGGCGCGATGTTGCGGAGCTGCTCCGTGAGCAGCCGGCGCGCACGCCCCGTCCTTCGCCGTTCCAGTCCCGCCGCGGCTTCCATGCCTTCCATCGATCAGGCCGCCGCGAGAAGCTCGTTCTTGCCCACCGCCTCGGAGGCGAATTCCCGCGCGATCACCCCCTTCTTCATCACCAGGATGCGGTCGGCGAGCGAAAGGATCGTCTCGGGTTCCGTGGAGACGACGATGATGCCGATCCCCTCGTCGCGAAGCCTGCGCACGATCCGCACCACATCCTCCTTGGCGCCGACATCCATTCCCCGCGTGGGCTCGCTCAGGATCAGCACCTTGGGCTTGCGGGTCAGCCATTTCGCCAGCGCCACCTTCTGCTGGTTGCCGCCGGAAAGCGCGCCGAGCGGCAGCGTGGCCCGCGGCGGGCGGATATCGAGCTCCTTGATCCGGGCCCCGGCGATGACGCGCTCGGCGGCCGGGCGGAGCAGCACGCGGGCGATGTGCTGGAGGATCGAGATCGAAACGTTCTTGTACACGGGCTCATGCGCGAAGAGCATGCTCCGCCGGCTCTCGGGCACGAAGGCGAGGCCGGCGCGCCGCGCGCGGCTCGTCGTCCCGAGCCGCACCCGCCGCCCGCCGATCCTGACCGTGCCGCGCTCGGCCCGCATCTTGCCGAAGAGGCTGCGCGCGAGCTCGAGCTGGCCCGAGCCCAAAAAACCATAGATGCCGAGCACCTCGCCCGCCCGCACCGCGAGCGAGACATCCTGGAATGAACCGGCGTGCCCGAGCTCCTTCGTCTCGAGAAGCACGGGCGCCTCCGGCCGGCTCGCGAGCATGATCGGCTTGACATAGCTCTGCGCGAGATCCTCATGGTCGCGGCCGATCATGTTCTCGATCAGCCAGGCCTTGTCGATGCTCCCGACCGCTTCCGTGGCGACATGGCGCCCGTTGCGGAAGACCGTGACGGAGTTGGAGATCGCCAGGATATCGTCGAGGAAGTGCGAGATGAAGATGATGCTGCGGCCGGCCTCGCAGAGACGGCGGAGCAGCGAGAAGAGCCGCTCGATCTCCGGCGGGGAAAGCGCCGAGGTCGGCTCGTCGAGGATGATGATCCGCGCGCCGGAGAAGAGCACGCGCGCGATCTCGATGAGCTGCTGCAGGCCGAGCGGGAGCGAGCCGAGCAGGGCGGCAGGATCGGCATCGATGCCGAGGCTCGCAAGATGGCGCGCCGCTTCGTTTTGCATACGCGCCCAGTCGATCGTGCCGATGCGCGTGAGCGGCTGGCTGCCGAGGAAGACATTCTCGGCCACCGTGAGCGTCGGCACGACGGAAAGCTCCTGGTGCACCATGCCGATGCCCGCCTCGCGCGCATCGCGCGCCGAGCGGAAGGAGACGGGGCGCCCCACGAGGTGCATGCGGCCCTCGTAGGCGGTGTGCACGCCGGCGATGATCTTCATCAGCGTGCTTTTCCCCGCCCCGTTCTCACCGACCAGGCCGTGGATCTCGCCTGCCTTGAGGTCGAAATCCACTTCATGAAGCGCCGCCACCCCGCCGAAATTCTTCGAAACGCCACGGAGCTCCAGCAGGCTTTCCGGCATCAACGTCTCCGATTTCGCCCGGCGTCAGGCCGGCGTGCGTCAGATCAGGAAGTGCTGCTCCATCCAGAGCATCCCCGGCGCGTTCGCGTCAGTGACGACCGGCCCGTCAGCGATGATGTTCTTGGGGATGCCGTTGGACCCGGTCTTTTCTCCGCTGACCACCGCGGCCACGCCGGCGATCAGCGAATAGCCGTGGATCCGGCAGGAGGGGTTGCGGACGGTCGCGGTCATCTTGCCGGCGAGCACCGCCTCGAGCGCCGGCGGCATCGCATCGCAGCCGCCGATCTTGATCTCGGTGCGGTGACGCTGGAGCATGACCTTGTAGGCGGCGAGCGCCATGTCGTCATTGTGGAAATAGGCGGCGTCGATCTTCGGGAAGCGCGTCAGCAGATCTTCCCAGAGCCGCGCGACCTTGGCCACGTCCCAGTCCGCGGGCGAGGTGTCGAGCACCTTGATCTTGGGATAGTTCTTGACGATCGAGAAGAAGCCCTTCGCGCGCCCCTGGGCGCCGGTATGGCCGAGCGCGCCCTGCGTCATGATGATATTGCCCTCGCCGCCGATGGCATTGACCAGGGCCTGGGTGACCGCCGCCCCCATGAAGATGTTGTCCGGGGCGATGAAGCTGTGGACGCCGATCTTGTCGAGCGGCGCGATCAGCGTGTCCATGTCCATCACCGGGATGCCGGCATTGATCATCTTGTTGACCGGCGCGGTGAGCGTGCCTTCGCCGAAGGCCTGGATCGCAACGAAGTCCCAATTCTGGGAGGCCATGTCGTCGATCGCGGCGCGTTGCTTCACCGCGTCCAGCTCACCATCGAACCAGGTGACATCGACATTGAAGAGCTTGCCCCAATATTCCGCCGCCTGCTTGCCCTGGGCGCACCAGGTGGCCTGAAGGCCGGCGTTCGAGTAGGCGGCCTTGAGCGGCTTCGATGAACGGCCGGCCGCCGCCATCTCCTGCGCCAGCGCGGGGTCGATCCCGAACCCTGCGAGCATCGCGCCAACGGCGCCCACACCGGCGCCGGCAAGCAGGCCGCGGCGGCGGCGATCAACGGATTCCTGTTCCTGGTTCTTGGGCATGGCCTGGACGTTCCCTTCCTCTGTTTGGTTCTGCTTTATCGTTGGTTCTGTCTGCTTTCATAACCATTTTGCCGACGAAGGGAGACGAAGGGAAGAGTCGGAGCGGCCGAGGCGTCCTTGAATGTGCCAAGGCACAGGGTTCTTGGCGGCAACGAAAAAAGGGCGGCGCCTGGTGGGGCGCCGCCCTTCGAGTTTTCGCGCCGTGCCGATGGCGCTCGCTTGCGGAAAGGAGAGACATAAGGCCGGCAGAGCCGGTCACGGGCAATGCTAACCGGCAAGAGTTGCGGAAAGGTTATCGATCACCCGGTCCAGATCCTCAAAATAACATCATGGGCAAACCGCCCGATCTGGATATGGTACCCTAACGAAGC
>JASHVY010000456.1 GCA_030044345.1 Acetobacteraceae bacterium
ATCTGCAAGCTGCGCCGTGACATCGCTTTCATTCTGCTTGAACCGATGGGGTTGGCGCCAGTGGCACGTTGGCGCGAGCCGCGAGCCATGCCCATGGATACCAGGTTGGGGGTACCGGGTTGGGGCCAGGTTGACCGGCCGGCGGAACGCGCGCGAACCTGATCGCTCGTAAACAGGAGAGAACGACGATGGCGGACCTGCCGGCGCGACCCGTCCTGCTGACCGGCGCCTCGGGCGCGCTCGGGCGTGTGCTGGCCAAAGGCCTGGCAGCCGAAGGCTGGGCATTGCGTCTGACCGATATCGCCCCTTTCCCGGACCCGCTGCCCCCGGGAGCGAGCTTCACGGAGGCCGATCTCACCGACGGGGTCGAGATCCTGCGGCTCGCCGAGGGGTGTGGGACGATCCTGCATTTCGGCGGGGTTTCGGTGGAGCGGCCCTTCGCCGAAGTGCTCGCGCCGAATTTTCTCGGCCTTTATTACATCTACGAGGCGGCCCGGCGCGAGCGCGCCCGCGTCGTCTTCGCCTCCTCCAACCACACGATCGGCTTTTATGAGCGGGATGTTCGGCTCGATCAGGACGTCCAGTTTCGTCCCGACGGATATTACGGGGTCTCCAAGGCCTATGGCGAGCTGATGGGGCGGATGTACTGGGACAAGCACGGGGTGGAGAACGTCAATCTCCGCATCGGGGGCTCGCGGCCCAAGGTGAACGATGCGCGCACCCTGTCGATCTGGCTCACCTACGCCGACCTCACGCGCCTGGTGATCCGCGCGACCCTCGCGCCACGGGTCGGCACACTTGTGATCTGGGGCGCCTCGAACAATTCCCGCGGCTTCTGGGGTCGTGACGGGCGCGACGTGATCGGCTGGAAACCCGAGGATTCGGCCGACCCCTTCATCCCCGAGCAGGCAGGGAACGTGAGTGGGAATCCGATCGAGGAGCGCTATCAGGGCGGGTTTTTTTGCACCATCGGCTATAGCCGGACCGAGCCATCGCCGCGGGAGATCTTCCCGCCCAAATAGTTCGGCTCCCTATTTGGAGGCGACGCCCAAGCGCTGCGCGCCGTCGAGGAAGAGAGAAACGGACTGCTCCGCCCAGGCAGCAAGGCCGGCTTCGTCGAACGGCCGGCCAAGGCCGAGCGCCCGCCGGCGGGGCGCGCTCACCACCAGCATCAGGAACTGCTCGGCGGCGAAAGCGAGCGCGTCCGGCGGGAGTGTGCCAAGCTCGGGAGAGCGGCGCAGCAGATCGACGAGCCATTCGATCCCGTAACCACCGGCGGCCGAGAGGGCATGGGCGAGCTCGGGGAAGCGTTCAGCCTCCGCGATCACCATGCGGTGCAGGGCAAGCGCGTCCGGCGCGAGCGCCACCTGCAGGATCCCCTCAGCCGCCTCCTTGAGGGAAGCGGCGAGCGTTTGGGATCGTCCGATCCGGGCTGCGAAGGCGGCACGCCAAAGACCGATCCGGCAATCGACGACGCCGCGAAAGAGAGCCGCCTTGTCGTGAAAGCGGGCATAGAGCGTCCGCTTCGAGACATGCGCGGCCGCGGCGACCTGCTCCATGCTGGTGGCGGCGAAGCCATGACGGAAAAAGAGAGCCGTCGCGATCTCGAGGATCCGCCCTTCGATCTTTTCCGATTCGGAGCGTGAGGGACGCCCGCCATGGCGGGCCGGCGCCTCAGGCATGGAAAGGGTGCTCGAAGAGCGCGCGTAGGAAGAGGATGAGCTCAAGACGCTCGTAAAATAGGCAGATGCGGGCATGGACGCCACCGCACGCTCTTCTCCCTAAGTCTGGCGCGGAGCGGATCGGCGTGAAGCGCATAGCTTCCATAATGGAGGATGACCATAAGCTCGCTTATTATCCCTCCTGTTGCTTTGGCTGACAGACATGACCATCCCCACAAACGATCTTCTCTTCCTCCTCCACGACGTTGCTCGCCTGCTCCGTATCGAGTCGGACAAGCGCGCCCGTGGGAACGGCATGACCCGTGCCCAGTGGGTGATGCTCATCTGGCTCGATCGCCGGCCGGGGCTCTCCCAGAAGGAGCTTTCCGAGCTGCTCGAGGTGGAGCCGATCACGGTCGCCCGCCTGGTTGACCGGCTGGAGGCTCGGGGCATGGTCGAACGCCGCGCCGACCCGTCCGACCGGCGGATCTGGCGGCTGCATCTGCGCCCGGCGGCGCTTTCCGTGCTGAGCGAGATCGAGCGGCATCGCGCCGAGATGGTGAGCATGATCACCTCCGGCTTCGACGGCGCGACCATCGCTCAAATGACCGATGCGCTGGCGCGGATGAAGGCGACGGTCTGCGCCGAGGTGCGGCCCCGACCGCGAGAGGCGGCCAAGGAGGTCGCCTGATGTCACAGGCGACGACGGCCGGCAGCAGCGCGCGCGTTGCCGGCGAAGCCGCGGCGATCCAGGCGCGGCGCCGCCGCCGGGGCCTGATCCGCCCGATCCTGATGATCGGCGGGGTGCTCGCCGTGATCGTGGCTTCGGCGACCTTCTGGCTCGAGGGCGGAACCTATGTCAGCAACGACGATTCCTATGTCGAGGCTGACCAGCTCTCGGTTTCGACCGATGTCCCGGGTATCGTCACGGACGTGGCGGTGCGGGAGGGTGAGACCGTCACCAAGGGCCAGGTGCTGTACCGGCTCGACCCGCGCAAGTTCGAGATCGCGCTGGCGGGCGCCAAGGCCGACCTCGCCCAGACCGCGCTGATGCTGCGCGCCGCCCAGCAGGACTATCAGCGGATGCTGAGCGAGGTGGAAAGCGCCGAGGCCCGGCTCGCTTCCGACCAGGCCGATCTGGCGCGCTATGGGCGGCTGGTGGCGAGCGGGGGCGTGCCGCGGGCGCAATATGACGATGCGCGGTTCAAGGTTCAGGCCGACCAGGCGACCGTGGATGCCCTCAAGGGCAATGCCGCCGTGCAGCTCGCCAAGCTCAATGGCTTGCCGGATGCGCCGGTGGAATCGCTGCCGCAATATCAGGCGGCCGAGGCGAACGTGGCGGAAGCGCAACGTGAGCTGGACCACTCGGTGGTGCGCGCGCCCTTCGATGGGATCGTGACCCAGGTGAGCAAGCTGCAGCCGGGTATGTATCTTCCTGCCGGCACGGCGGCTTTCGGCCTCGTCTCCAACGATCATTTCTGGGTCACTGCCAATCCGAAGGAAACCGAGCTTACCTGGGTTCGACCCGGCAATCCGGCGACGGTCACCGTGGACACTTATCCCGGACGCGTCTGGCACGGCAGCGTGGAAAGCATCAGCCCTGCCGTCGGCTCGGCCTTCTCGCTGCTGCCGGCGGAGAATTCCTCGGGCAACTGGGTGAAGGTGGTGCAGCGCATTCCGCTCCGGATCCGGATCGATCGCCAGACGGGCGATCCGCCGCTGCGCGCGGGAATGAGCGTCGAGGTTTCGATCGACACCGGCCATCGGCGCACGCTCGCCGATCTCTGGTAGGCTTGTTGTCATGACTGCGCCTGGCCCCTTCCCGAGAGAAGGCGGGGCGGTGCCGCATCGGGGCATCATCACGCTCTGCTGCATGGTCGGCACGCTGATGCAGGCGCTCGACTCGACCATCGCCAATGTCGCGCTGCCCTATATGCAAGGCAGCCTCTCCGCGACCTATGACCAGATCACCTGGGTTCTGACATCCTACATCATCGCCGCGGCGATCATGACCGCGCCGGTGGGATGGCTCGCGGCGCGGTTCGGGCGGCGCAATCTCTTCATCGTCTCGCTCGCCGGATTCACCGTGACCTCGATGCTCTGCGGGGCGGCGCAGTCGCTTGGCGAGATCGTGCTCTTCCGGCTCGCGCAGGGCTGCTTCGGGGCGGCGCTGGTGCCGCTCTCTCAGTCGATCATGCTCGATATCTATCCCGTGAAGCAGCGCGGCCAGGCGATGGCGATCTGGGGCATGGGCGTGATGGTCGGGCCGATCATGGGCCCGACGCTGGGCGGATACCTGACCGAGTTCTATAGCTGGCGCTGGGTGTTCTACGTCAACCTGCCGTTCGGCCTTATCGCCATGCTGGGACTGATCTTCTTCATGCGCCGGCTGCGCGGCAATGTGAATCTCAGGTTCGATTGGCTCGGCTTCAGCGTGCTGGCGCTCGGCATCGGGGCGCTGCAAATGATGCTCGACCGCGGCGAGCTCAAGGACTGGTTCAGCTCGCGCGAGATCATCATCGAGGCGCTGCTCGCCGGCATCGGCCTCTATCTCTTCATCGTCCATCTCTTCACCGCGGAGAAACCCTTCATCCCACCGGCGATCTTCCGCGACATCAACTTCACGGCGTGCATGCTCGTGATGTTCTCGGCCGGGCTCGTGCTGGTGGCGAGCTCGGCGCTGCTTGCCCCCTATCTGCAGGATCTCGCCAATTATCCCGTGCAGACGGCGGGGATCGTGCTCGCGCCGCGCGGCGTCGGCACGCTGATCGCCATGATGATCTCGGGCCGGCTCAGCGACCGGATGGATCCGCGCATCCTGATGGTGGCCGGGATCGCGCTGCTCGAATACTCGCTCTGGCTGATGCTCGGCTGGACGCCGGATGTCGCTCCGCGGGCGGTGGCGTGGGCGATCGTCTTGCAGGGCGCGGGGCTCGGCTTCGTGTTCACGCCGCTGCAGGTGATGGCGTTCGCCACCTTGCCGCTGGTGTTCCGCACCGATGGGACGGCGCTCTTGAGCCTCTTCCGCAATTTCGGCAGCGCGATCGGTGTTTCCATCACCTCCGCGCTCCTCGACCGGGTGACACAAGTGGAGCACGCCAGCCTGGCCGGATACATCACGCCTTTCCGGCGCCTCTTCACGGACAATCCGGAAATCCACCGTTATCTCGACCCGGCGACGCCGGCGGGGATGGCGATGCTGAATCAGATGGTCAATTACCAGGCCCAGGTGATCGCCTATCTCGCCGATTTCAAGCTGATGGTCTTCACCTCGCTGCCGATCCTTTTTCTCATCTTCCTCATGCGCCGCGCCTCGCATGCGTCGGTGCCTGCCGAGCACGCTGCGGTGATGGAATAATCCCCGTTCCTCTTCGCTGATTTTCTGCGAGATAGATCAATATGGCTTCTGGTGGATCGCGGAACGATCCGCCAAAGCCATAAAATTGATCGAGAAAATAAAGCAAGAGCGTGATGGCCTAAAATCATCACGCTCTCGCGGCGAGATTATCGCGCCGCACTCGCGAACAGGCGCCGGGCGGCGGCGAGGACATCGAGCTGATATTTCCGGTTGAGAATGGGTGTATGCGAGTGATAGTCGCCGATCGCACGCATGACATCATTGTGCGTCTCGTTGAGATAGACGCGCAGGATGGCGCCGGCAGCGGTGATGTTGAAGCAGGGATCACCGATCAGGCGGGACCAGACCGCGACCGGCGGCAGGTCGCTCGCCTTGGAGAGCGGGATCACCCAGAACGTATTCACCTGCATGACGCCGAGATCGTCGGTGCCGTTCGTATTGTGGTGGACGACGCCCGGCGCGCCGCCCTCCACGACCTGAATGGCCGGCAGCGCGCTTGGCGGCAGCGAATAGAGATGCGCAACCGCCATCATGCAACTGAGAAAGGGGATCGGTGACATGTTCGTCCTTGGCCGGCTATATCGCTTTGCCAACGTTATAGCGTGATGACCGGAGGCGGAAACACCGTAGGTCGGAATCACGCGAGAAGACAATAACCGAGAGCGGGATGGGTGAGCGCGATCTCATCTCGCTCTGGTCCGGAAAACGGAGAAAAGTCTTTTTGCTTCTTTTTCTTCAGAAAAAGAAGTCTCCTTCTTTCTGATACTTTATCGAAGTGCATAACGCTTTCTAGCGGCAGCCCCTCGCCGGCGCCGGCAAGGCGCTCAATCCCCTGTCGGCCTGACATCGAGGACGCGATCGAGCAGCCAATCCCCGTCGATCTTCTCCTCGGTCAGGGCCATTGCCAGCACCTCACCGGCGAAAACGGGAGCGGCCATGATCATGTCCGGGTGCACGCGGCGGACCCGCTCGAGATTCTTTCGCGAGCTCACCGCCGCGACCTTTTTCGCCTCCGAGGCGAGCTCGTGCATCGCAAGGATCACGAAGGCATTCTCCGAATCGTCTTCGGAAAGCGCGAGCACTGCGCGCGCATGCTCCCCGCCGGCCGCGCGCAGCGTGTCGAGCTCGGTTGGATCACCCGCCATCACCTCGGCATCGCCGAAGCTCGTGTCCTCGTTTTCGGCGATAATCAACACTTTTTCACCCCGCCGGCGGAGCTCCCGCGCCGTATTGTGTGCAAGAACACCACGGCCGGTGATGATGAAATGGTTGATTTTGTCCATGGTTTTTCTCCGCCGGTCCATCGCTTCGTCAAGATGTCTTCGCACCGCCGGTCCGATGATGGCAGTGAATGCAGTCGCGAAGAGGCTGAGGCCAAGAACGATCAGCGAGACGACGAACAGCCGTGCCTCGGTGGTCTTCGGCACGAAGTCACCATAGCCGACCGTGGACATGGTAACGATCGTGAAATAGAATGCCGTCGGCAGGTTGGTGATCGCCGGGGCGAATCCGGAACCGAGCAGAAAGGCTCCAAGCACGCCATAGACGATGAGCCATAGGATCGAGGCCAGCGCGAAGAGCATGTTCGCGGCGAGCGAGGACCAGTTGAACCAGCGCCGTGCCGCGACGAGGGCGGCGAACAGGACCACGACATAGATGGCCTGGCTGCTTACCAGCCGGCCACCGCTATCATGCACAGCGAGGACAAGCTGGACGACCGTCAGCCCGAGCGCGAGCAGCCAGGACACCCGGGAGCGGAGAAGCAGGCCGAGCGCCACCAGAATCTGGAGCAGGCCCACCATGGTCGTCGGCACGCCGGCAAGGATCAGTTGGGGGAACTCCCCGGAGATCGGATGGAGCGCCTCGAGGAGCTTGCCGAGGTTGAGATGCAGATACTCGGCGGCATCGATGCGGATCGTCGGCAGCAGCGCGAAAACGCCGGCCCCGCCGACCGCGAGCGCGAGCGGCACGTGCGGAAACCAGAGATCCATCCGCAACCGGCGATACCAGGTGCGGTAGAGAGACCATCTGCGGGCGAAGATCGTCTGGAATGAAGCCGCCATCCTGGGTGGATGGTTACTACTTCACCGCGCCGAGCGTCAGCCCCTGGACGAGATAGCGCTGCACCCAGGCGAACAGCACCGCGACCGGCACCGTCGCCAAGAGCGCCGCGGCCATGACCTGGTTCCATTCCACCGAATAGCGCCCGGCCACCAGGTTCACCACGGTGAGCGTGATCGTCTGCTTCTCGGGTGAGCGCAGCATGGTGAGCGCGACCGTGAACTCGTTCCATCCACTGACGAAGGTGACGATCGCCGTGACCGCGATCGCCGGCACGGCAACGGGCAGGAAGATGCTGAGAACCGCGCGCGGCTTGGTGCAGCCATCGATCCAGGCGGCTTCTTCCAGATCACGCGGGATGGATGCGAAATAGGCGGAGAGCATCCATACGGCAAAAGCGATGTTGAAGGCGGCATAGATCACCACGACCACGGTTCGTGTATCGACGAGCGTGCCGTCGCCGAACGGTACCGCGGCGGCCATGCGGAAGAG
>JASHVY010000457.1 GCA_030044345.1 Acetobacteraceae bacterium
CCCGGTTCATGGCCGTAGCCTCCGCAGGTTTTTGTTTCTTGGCGTGCGGATGGCGATTCTTCTCTCCAGCGCGGAGACGGGAGGCCAGTTCTCTATGATCGAGGGCATCATGCCCCCGGGAGGCGATGGGGGCCTGCATGTTCATCACAATGAAGATGAGTCGATGCACCTTCTCGAAGGATCGCTCGAGGTCGCGATCGGAGAGCAGGTGTTCCGCCTCGCCCCGGGCGAGAGCTATTTCGCGCCGCGCGGCGTTCCGCATCGGTTGCGAAATCGTGGCGACGTGCCGGCACGGGCACTTCTGGTGACCACGCCGGGCGGCTTCGATGATTTCATCACCCGGGCGGGCATTCCGTTGATCGAGGGCGCGGAGCCGCCCCGGCCGGCGGCCCCGACGCAAGAGCAGATCGAAGCGTTGCTGAAGCTTGCGGATTCGTTCGGGATCAGGATCATCGAGCCGCCCGCCCCTCCGGATCGCGCCTGAAATTCTCCGCCAGGCACTTCGTTTCGGCTTGCTTTGATCCGCGGCCCATGCCGAATATCCGCGCCATCGGCTCGAGGATTGGGGCTCGAGGGCGGGGAAGCGGATAGAGGAACCGATGCGGCTCTACGGCATGCGCATCTCCGGCAATTGTTGGAAGGCTGCACAGATTCTGCGCCTGACCGGGCATGAATTCGACTGGATCGAGATCGACGGAAATGCCGGAGAGACCCGCACGCCGGAATTTCTGAAGATCAATCCGATCGGCAAGGTGCCGGCCCTGGTGATGGATGACGGGATCGTGCTGGCGGAAAGCAACGCGATCCTGCTGCATTTCGCGGAATTCTCGCCCTGGCTGCCGCCGCCGGGGCTTGCCCGCTCGAAGGTGCATGAATGGCTGTTCTTCGAGCAATATTGCCATGAACCTTCCCTCGCGGTTGCCCGCAACATCATCACCTGGCGACGCGAGGCGCATCTCTATCCCGATCGTCTCGCGGAATGCGCCAGGCGTGGGGCTGAGGCGCTGGATGCGATGGAACAGCGGCTCAAGGAAAATGCCTGGCTGGTGGGAGAGGCCCCGACCATCGCCGATCTCGCCTTGTTCGCCTACACCCACCGCGCCGATGAGGGCGGATTCGATCTCGCCCAGTGGCCCTCGGTGCGTGCCTGGGTCGCGCGGGTTGCCGCATTGCCGGGCATCTCCACCCTGCCCCGCCCAGAAGATGCCGGATGACGGCTGCAAAAAACCTCGATTCGTCTTCGAATTTTTCCGGGCCGCCCGGCCGGCGCTTAAGTTTGCACTAGAGCGTGATGATTTTCGGTCATCACGCTCTCCCTTTATTTTCTCGATCAATTTCATGGCTTGCCCTTGGGCTTTGGCGGATCGCTTCGCACCGGGGTCTCCGCGAACACGTTCGGGGCACCCCGCGAACGTGTTCGCGGGGACCCCGTCGCGGGGAGCCCCGATCCACCAGAAGCCATATTGATCTAGATGCCTTCCGCAAGATGTTTGCTCGTATAGAGCCGCACCCTCTCCGCTCTTTTCGGTCTTGCCGGCATCTTCACACTTCTGGCGCTACACTTCTGGCGCTCTGGCCCGGAATCCCCGATGATGGAACGAGGCCCACGTCATCAAGAAAGGGAAATCCCCATGCCGACTGCCCGCCTTGGCTTGGCCGTGGCTCTGGCCGTCGTCCTGGCCGCGCTCCTCGGCCCCCTGCCTCTTGCCGCCTACGCCGCCCAGCCCTCGTTCGTCCATAACGGGCAAGTAACAATGTGCGTCGATCCCACCTACCCGCCGATGGAGATGTATGCCAAGCCCGGCGAGAAGGCCCCGGTCGGATTCGATATCGATCTCGCGCGCAGGCTCGCCGGGATCTGGGGGGCGAAGCTCACCATCCAGGCAATGGATTTCACCGGCCTGCTGCCCGGGCTCGGCAGCCACCGTTGCGATTTCGTCATCAGCGGCATGTTCATCACGAAGGCGCGCACGGAGGTGTTCGACGCGGTGCCCTATCTGCGCTCGGCGATGGTGCTGCTCGTGCGGGCGGACAACAGCACCGTGCATGGGCCGGACGATCTTGCCGGCAAGATCCTCGTCGTGCAGGCCGGCACGGTCTATGAAATCCGCGCCCACGCGCTGGCCGCCGAATTCGCCAAGGCGGGCAAGCCGGCGCTCACGATCCAGGCCTATCCCGGGGGCACCGATGTCGCCGAGCAACTGCTGACGGGGCGCGCCGACGCCGGCTTCACCCAGGATACCGAGGCCGCGTTCCGCGCCGTCTCCGATCCCGGGAAGTTCAAGGTCGCTTATGTCTATCCGCCGACCGACACGTTCGGGCTTTATCTCAACAAGAATGCTTCCGACGTCGCGCTGATCACGGCCGAGATCGGCGCGCTGCGCAAGAGTGGAGCGATCAAAGAGCTTGCCGCCAAATGGCACCTGCCGGAGGCCGACGCCACCGCGCCGTTGCCATAAGACTCCCGGAGCGGGGCAGCCGGAGATGAGCTTCGATGCGCACGTGTTCTGGGCTGCCCTTTTTTCCTGGCCCATCCTTCAAGGGGCGCTGATCTCGGTTGCGCTCACGATCTCGTCCCATGCCATGGGGATCGTGCTCGGCCTTTTTCTCGCGCTGCTCGGGGCGGCGCGCGGGCGGCCCCTCCGCGCCTTCGCCACCACCTATATCTGGCTCTTTCGCGGGGCGCCGACCCTGCTCCAGCTCCTCTTCGTGTGGAATGCGCTGCCGCAGCTCCTGCCGGTGCTGCGCGAGCACTGGTTCACGCCCTTCCTCGCCGCGTGGTTCGCGCTCAGCCTGAACGAAGCCGCCTATCAGGCGGAAATCAGCCGCGCCGCGATAGCCTCCGTGCCGAACGACCAGCGCGATGCCGGCTTTGCGCTGGGGCTCTCGCGCGTTCAATGCTTCCGCCTCGTCGTCCTGCCCCAGGCGATCCGTGTCGCCATCCCGCCCACGGCCAATGAATTCATCACCCTGCTCAAGGTGACGTCGCTCGCCTCGGTGATCAGCCTGCAGGAATTGCTGGCTGTCACCACGCGGGAGATCTCGGTGACCTTCCGCTTCACCGAGCTCTATGCCGTGGCGCTGGTCTATTATCTCGCGATCGTCTCGGTGCTGATGCTCGGCCAGGCCTGGCTGGAGCGCCGCTTCGGCGCCGCCCAGGCCGCGATCCGGCACACGCACGGATAGGCAAAAACGGCCGGCCCCCCATATTCGCACGACTGCTTGAGCTCAAGGGGGAGTTCCATCGTGCCGAAACGCCTTCACCTTGGCGCCTTCATGCGCCCGGTCAGCATCCATACCGCCTGGTGGCGCTATCCCGGGGCCTATCCGGATGCGAATTTCAATCTCCGGCATCTGGTGCGATTCAT
>JASHVY010000458.1 GCA_030044345.1 Acetobacteraceae bacterium
CTGCATCGAGGGCCGGACGCTGCATGTGCGGCGCGTTTCGGAGGCGAGGGTCCCGCTCGAAGCGGCCAGCGACACAAGGATCATCGCCTTCCGGGTCACCGAGACCGGAGCGGAGCATCTGGCGATCCTGATCGGCCGCCCGGAGGAGCGTGAGGCACCGCTCGTGCGCGTTCATTCCGCGTGTTTCACGGGCGATCTTCTCGGCAGCCTGCGCTGCGATTGCGGCGCGCAGCTTCGCGGCGCCATGGCACGGATTGCCGAGGAAGGCGCCGGAGCCGTGCTCTATCTTGCCCAGGAAGGCCGCGGAATCGGGCTCCTCAACAAGCTTCGGGCCTACAAGCTGCAGGATGGGGGGTTGGACACGGTTGACGCGAACAAAGCCCTTGGATGGGGCAAGGATGAGCGAAATCACGGCGTCGCGGCGGCCCTGCTCGCCGAGCTGGGCCTCAAGAGAGTCCGGTTGTTAACCAATAACCCGGAAAAATTGTCCGCCCTGACCGAAGCCGGCATTGAAATCGTCGAGCGAGTCCCGCTCGTCTTCCCGCCCAACGGTGTCAATGACCGCTATCTCGAGACAAAGGCGGAGAGGCTCGGGCATTTTCTGCCGCGAGGTTGAGAGGGAAAGCACCGTGATCCAGCCGATCTCCGATGCGCTGCCCGTGATGATGGCGAAGCCGGGACAGCAGACAGAGGGCAAGAGCTTCGCGCAGGTGCTGCAGGGTTTGCCGAGCCTCGGCCCGGTCGCCGAGGGCGCCGCCGACGGGTTTCTCGCCGGCGGGCCGATCGGCGCCGCCGTGGGCGGCACCCTCGCCATCCTCCAGTCGAGGGAGTGAAGCGGCTCGAAGATGCGCGGTTCCTGACCGGAGCCGGCCGGTTCGTCGATGATCTGAACGTGGAGGATGCGCTGCACGCCTGGGTGGTGCGCTCGCCGCACGCCCATGCCGTGATCGAGCGGATCGAGACGGAGGCGGCGCGGCAGGCGCCTGGCGTGGCCGGGGTGTTCACCGAAGCGGACCTGGCGGGGCTGGGGCCGCTGCCCTGCGTGGCCAAGCCCAGGACGGTCGGGCCATTGATCGTGCCGCCGCGTTATGCTCTCGCCGCCGAGCGGGTGCGTCATGTGGGCGATCCGGTCGCGTTCGTGGTCGCCGAGACGCGCAGCGCGGCGCGGGACGCGGCGGAGCTCGTGGCGGTTCATTACCGGGTGTTGCCTTCGGTGGTGGATGGGCGGGCGGCACTCGCGGCGGAAGCGCCTTTGGTCTGGGACGAGGCACCGGGCAATCTCGCCTTCACATTTCGCGCGGGGGATGCGGAGGCGACCTCGGCGGCGATGGCGCGGGCAGCGCATGTGACGCGCCTCAGCCTCATCAACAATCGGGTGATGGCCGCACCGATCGAGCCCAGGGCGGGGATCGCGCGCTATGAGGCGGCGACGGACACGATGCGCCTGACGCTGACCGGCCAGGGCGTTCAGGACATCAGGCAGGAGCTGGCGGAATCGGTGTTCCGTGTCCCGCGCGAACGCATCCAGCTCAAGGCGCCGGATGTCGGCGGCGGATTCGGGATGAAGAATTTTCTCTATCCCGAATGGGTGATGCTGCTCTGGGCGGCGCGAAAACTCGGGCGGGCGGTGAAATGGGTGGCGGAGCGGACGGAGGATTTCCTCTCCGACACGCAAGGGCGGGACAATGAAACGCGGGCGCGGCTCGGGCTGGATGCGGAGGGGCGGTTCTTAGCACTCGAGGTCGAGACGGTGGCGAATCTCGGCGCCTATCTTTCGTCCTATGGACCCGGCGTGCCCACGAACATGACGGCGATGGGCGGGGTCTATGCGGTCCCGGCGATGGCGGTGGAGGTGCGCGGAGCCTTCACCAACACGGTGCCGGTGGATGCCTATCGCGGGGCGGGCAAGCCCGAGGCGAATTACCTCATCGAGCGGCTGGTGGAGCGCGCGGCGCGGGAGACGGGGCGCGACCCGGTTCTGTTGCGCAGGGCGAATATCGTCACCTCATTTCCCTATCGGAATGCGGCGGGGATCGAGATCGATAGCGGGCGATTCGCGGAGAATTTGAGAGAGGCGACGGCACGGGCGGATTGCGCGGGCTTCGCTGCGCGGCGGGAGCAGGCGCGGACGGGCGGTAGGCTGAGAGGCATCGGGGTCGGCTGTTATCTCGAGACGGCGCGCGGCGCGGTCGAGGAGCATGCAGCGATCCGTTTCGCGAATGACGGGACGGTGTTGCTGCTGCTCGGCACGCAATCGAACGGGCAAGGGCATGAGACCAGCTTTCCGCAGATCGCGGCGAAGCTGCTCGGGCTGCCGGTGGAACGGTTCCGGCTGGTGCAGGCCGATACGGAGAGAGTGCCGGAGGGGCATGGGCATGGCGGCGCGCGCTCGATGCATATGGGGGGCACGGCGCTGGTGCAGGCCGCCGAGCGGGTGATCGCCAAGGGCGCGGTGATCGCCGCGCACCTGATGCAGACGGAGCCGGAGAGGATCCGGTTCACGGGAGGCGTCTTCCATCGCGACAGCGACGATGGACCCGGCGTGACGCTGATGGCGGTCGCCGAGGCGGCGCGCGATCCGGCCCATCTGCCGCCGGGGATCGATGGGGGGATCGCCCCGGGGATCGATGGGGGGATCGTCCCGGGGATCGATGAGGCCGCGCGCAATCATTGCGAGACCTTTACGTTTCCGAGCGGATGCCATGTCGCGGAGGTGGAGATCGACCCCGAGACGGGGCGGGTGAGGCTCTTGCGGTACGTTTCGGTCGATGATTTCGGACGGCTCATCAATGCGATGATTACGGCCGGGCAATTGCAGGGTGGTGTGGCGCAGGGGATCGGGCAGGCGATGCTCGAAGCCACTGTGTACGAGGAGGGTTCGGGGCAGCTTCTGAGCGCCTCGCTGCTCGACTACGCGCTGCCGCGCGGGGATGATCTGCCCGCATTCGAGACGATGCTGGCGGAATTGCCGAGCCTGGCCAATCCGCTCGGGGTGAAGGGTTCCGGGCAGGCGGGCTGCATGGCGGCGCCGCAAACCGTGATGGCGGCGATCCTCGACGCGTTGGCACCGCTCGGCGTGACGGAGATCGATATGCCGGCGACGGCGGAGCGGGTGTGGCGGGCGATTCGGGCGGCGAGAGAGGTGGGAAAGGAATGACCTGGGTGCTACCTGGACCGGAAGAAATCCGAATTTTGTTCGCGCATGCGGCCTATCAGATGCAGGAGCGATTTCGCGCGCGCGGGACCGGGATGACGAGTGTCGAGGTGCGGGATCGCACCGCGCTGGAGCACGAGATCGGGAATGCCGACGTGCTGGTGATTTCCGGACTCTGGCACAACACACTTCTGGAGCGGGCGGGACGGTTGCGGTTCATCCAGTCGATCAGTGCCGGTATGGACCAATACGCGAAGGATGCGCTGGAGGCGCGAGGCGTGCGGCTGGCAAGCGCCGCGGGGGCGAATGCACGGGCGGTCGCGCAGCATGCGATGGCGCTCGTGCTGGCGCTCGCGCGGAGGTTGCCGGAGGCACGGGACAATCAGGCGAAAAAATTCTGGCGCGGGATGATCGGAGATCGGACACGGCGCGAGGACGAGCTTGACGGTAAGGTGATGGTGATCGTCGGGCTCGGGCGGATCGGAGGCAGCCTCGCGCAGCTGGCCAAGGCGTTCGAGATGCGGGTGATCGGGACGCGGCGCGATCCGACGGCAGGAGCAAATGGGGCGGATGCAGTGTTCGCGACAAGTCAGCTTGGAGAGATTTTGGGCGAGGCGGATTTCGTCGTGCTGACCTGCCCGCTGACGCCGGAGACAAATGGGCTGATCGGGGTGGAGGCGCTCAGGCGGATGCGGCGCGCTTCCTATCTCGTCAATGTCGCACGCGGGGCATGCGTGAACGAGGCGGCCCTCACGGCAGCGCTGGCAGAGGGACGGATTGCGGGGGCCGCGCTCGACTGCGCGCAAGAGGAACCTCTGGCCACGGACTCAGCCTTGTGGGCGATGCAGAATGTCCTCATCACGCCCCACACCGCCGGCGAGACGCGGGCTTATGAGGACAATATACTCGATCTGATGATGGAGAATCTCGGACGGCTGTGGCGGGGGGAACGGGAGCTGAAAAACCAAGTGGTGTGAGCGGATGAAGGCGCTCGCCAAATTCAATACAGGGGCGCTCCGATTCCGTCAGAAATCATATCGATCTATCGCAGCGCGGCGATCGCGAAAAATTTGCGCCTGTCCGTCCAGATCCGCTCGACGCGCCAGCCCGCGCGCATCGCAAGCGCGGTGAGGCGCGGTTCGGTGAATTTGTAGCTGTTCTCGGTGTGGATCGTTTCGCCTCTGCGAAAGGGGATGCGCGCACCCGCGATATGGACGATTTGATCGGCGAGGCTTTCGAGATGCATTTCGATCCGGTGCTCCGCCGGATTCCACACTGCACGATGGGCAAAGGCCGCGAGCGCGAAATCAGCCCCTGCCTCGCGATTGAGGCGCGCGAGGATGTTGCGATTGAAGGCAGCGGTGACGCCGGCCACATCGTCGTACGCTGCGAGCAGGAGGTTTGGCGATTTTTCGAGATCGACCCCGACGAGAAAGGTGGCGTCTTCTCCGAGCGTGGCACGCGCCCGCGTGAGGAAGGCGACGGCCGCGCGTGGATCGAGATTGCCGATCGTCGAGCCCGGAAAGAAACCGAGGCGCGGCATGGACGCAATCTCGCGGGGCAGCGCGATGGGGGCGAGGAAGTCCGCGACGATCGGATGCACCGTGAGCGCGGGATGTTTGCCCGCCAGTCGGGCGGAGAGCGAGGCAAGCGCGTCCGCTGCGATGTCGATCGGCACATAGGCGGCGATATCGCACGCGGCGAAGAGCAATTCCGCCTTTGCTTCGTTGCTCGCGCCATATTCCACGAGAGCGGCACGACGCGGAACGAGGCCGTCCAGCGCGGGCGCAAGGGTCTCGAGGATCAGCCGCTCCGTTCGCGTCAGATAATATTCGGGAAGCCGGGTGATTTCGCCAAACAAGGCGCATCCCGCTTCATCGTAAAAGAGCTTCGGCGGCAGCGATTTGCGCGGAGAGAGGAGTCCGGCAAGCGCTTCGGCCACGATCTCCTCGCTGATGCCTTGGCTGATGGTCTTGGGGCTGATGGTCTTGGAGTCGGGGCGATCTTGGATTCTTTCGGCTGTCTCCACGGTTCAGGCATCCCGGGCGAGACGAAGACCCGAGAATTGCCAGCGTTTGTCCGGGTGGAAGAAATTGCGATAGCTCGGCCGCGCATGATCCGGAGGGGTTGCCACCGATGAGCCGCGCAAGACCATCTGGTTGATCATGAACTTGCCATTGTATTCGCCGATCGCGCCCGCCTCTGGATGGAATCCGGGATAAGGGCCATAGGCGCTCATGGTCCATTGCCAGACACGGCCGGTCATTTCGTGAAGACGCGGATCGCCTGACGCGGCCTCCCATTCGGCTTCGCTCGGCAGCCGTGCCGAGGCCCAACGCGCGAAGGCATCGGCCTCGTA
>JASHVY010000459.1 GCA_030044345.1 Acetobacteraceae bacterium
CTCTCCTACATCGGCCAATGTCCGACGCATGTTGTCCGCCGGCGTGGATCGCTGGTCCAGAGACGTCATTAGCGTCTGTCGGAGATCATCAAGCCCCTCGAATCCCAGCGCCTGAACGGCCCGGACGACGGTCGCATCGGACGTGTTGGTGCTCGCGCCAAGTTCAGCCGCGGAGTTTGCAAGGACCGCAATGCGATTCCGATCGATGAACCGAACTACCCGCTGTGCGGCAGGTGATAATCTCTTGCAGGCAGCCGCCAAACGCTCGGCAAACAGGTCGCTCTCCCCGCGTTGCCGCCGTTGTCCGACAATTTCGGAAGGTTGCTTATGAGGTCTGTTCATGAGCAGGAGAACCGCATTCTATAGCGGGTGCTGCCACCGATGTTACACTCATTTTTATGTCGTCTGCCAGGCTTGAGGGGATGACTCGGCCTCACGCTCTGGTCGTGATTCTCCATTCTTTCCTTGTTCGTAGCAATTGCTTTGACATAAGAAATATAGTAGTGTATATTACCTGAAAAAGGGATGACGATTGAAGATGTTGTCCCGGCGCGTAGTCCGATGGGCTTTGCTCGCGTCCAAGGATGGCCGAACTTTTTTGGCCGAGAATCACGTCTATGGCGATT
The DNA here is from genome assembly GCA_030044345.1 of Acetobacteraceae bacterium. Taxonomy (GTDB): domain Bacteria; phylum Pseudomonadota; class Alphaproteobacteria; order Acetobacterales; family Acetobacteraceae; genus JAKAWQ01. The sequence continues at coordinate 627 of JASHVY010000459.1, forward strand.
GGCTGTGGCGAGGCGAAACTTCGGAAACGCGGGCATTCCGCATTGTAGGTGCGGTTACTTTCTGTGAAGGCATTCCTCTGCAGTGAGGGAGCGATGGATCAGTATCGTGCCAAGCAAGGCGGTCATGATGCGCAGAAAACGTTCGATGCGCAGTTGCTTTCGTCTCCACCCGGCAAATCTCCGAGTGGCCTTCAGCCGCTTGAATGTTTTGCGCAACGAACGATGCTCGGTTGGTCATTGGACGACCTTGCAATGCGATCGGGCTTTCCCACGGCAACGATTTCCGAATTTGAGGCAGGAACTCGACCTTTGAGTCTCTCTGCGCGAGTGGCGCTTCAGCGCATCCTCAGAAAGGGGTCCCGGACGCGCAAGGTATAGCATAGGCATTCGACTTCCCGATTCCGTCAGAGGCTCTCGATTCTCAAAGAGAGAAGAGCCCGGGCATCGTGGTGCCGTTATGCTGGAACGACAAATTGGCCAAGCAGCCAGTCCGACGCCGCCAGTGTGCCAATGTGCCAGAAATGCAACGGTCCGGCGGTACTTGCGCCAGTCGGCCGGTAACGATGATCCACACTATTGCGCCCTGGGCCACATGTTCTATCATTCAGACGGGAATGGAGTCTCCCCGCAACTGCCGCAAGGCTAATGACTCCTGCTGCGTCGAGCTGATGCGGTGGGATGATTGGCAACCCACCGGAAGGTGGGTTTTTTGTTGTCCGATCTCGGAGCGCCTCTGGATAATTCCAGACGGTCACCGGGTTTGGTGCGGAGGTTTGCATGCCGAGAGGGGACAAACAGATGACATCGCGCACCAGCACTCCCTTAATCCGGGTCGCAGTGTCAGGCATGGGTGAGGTTCGGATTCCGCCGCGCTCTCACTATTGTCTTCTGCTGCGCCCTGACCAGTCAAGGAGACTTCGTGATGTCCGCAACACAGAGCGCTACTTACGAAAGCAATGGCAGCGCAGCCGGAGCCGCGGCGATTGAGGCGGTTGCCGGTATCGCCGTCATAGTGTTGACCATCCTCGGACTTGCCCGTATCGCTCCTGTTCTCCTGGTCGCTGTCGCGACTATCATAGCCGGCGTAGCCTTGATCTCCCAAGGAGCGACGATCGCTGCCGAGTACGCCAGGATGCTGAACGTCCGAACGGATCTGGTCGCTCCCCTTGGCACAAGCAGCTCTTGGTCGCTGGCGCTGCTTGCCGGCGCGGCGGGGATTGTGCTCGGCATTCTCGCATTGCTGACTGTTTCGCCGACTGAGTTGGTGGCCATCGCGGTCATCGCATTCGGTGGAGGATTGATCCTGAGCAGCGGGCCGACGGCCCAGATCGCGGTTCTCAAAGTGTCGGGGCAGGCAGCCGACGATCGCCTCCGCCGTATGGCAGCGGAGGCCACTACGACTTCTGCCGTGTCGCAGGGCTTGGTCGGGCTTGGGGCGGTAATCCTGGGAATTTTGGCTTTGGCCGGCTTCGCGACCCTCACTCTGATCCTGATCGCACTGCTGACAATTGGCGTGTTTCTGCTGGTGGGCGGCTCGATAGTGGGTGGCTTTATGCTAAACATTTTCCGCCGCTGATCTTCAACACTGGAACCGCCAGCGACACGGCGATTCCAGCCCGACGTGTAACCCAATGGATCTCGTGTCCCGCCCTCGAAGTTCGTCGCAATTCGCGACGAATGGAGAGGATAAGCAGGCCACGGAAAACAAAGAGAAAGTGTCCCGATTCCGTCCACATCCCAATGCGACGGATTTCGGGATCGGGACACCAATGCCTCTGGTCGAAAGGGCCCCGATCAATCAGAAAAAGCATGTTTGAGCATATGGCGGAGTGCACGGGTAAGCTGCGTTTCTTCAGATGAAGTGCCAGCCTGGTCTAGGGCCTCGGCAATATACGGCCGAGCAACCGGGAAATGCGCGACGAGGCAGTCTTCGATCTCAAGGCGAAGCAAGATGTCGGTGTCCGGCAGGAGGGAGATCAGACGTTTGATCGCCGCCGGAGCAGCAGCAAGAGACCCGCTCGCGAGCATGATCCGACAGCCAAGGATGGCGAGAGCGGAGTCTTGCTCATCGAGGAAGGTTTCGATCACAGAGCTTTGTATGTTCGGTCCGGGGCCGATTTCAGCAAGAAGAGCGAGCGCACTCCGCCGGCTACGTAGGCTCGAGACGCTCTCTGGACGGCCGAGGGGAAAGCGCAAGCACGCCGCTTCGAGCAACGCCGGCGCGGCCTCTGCGCCGAAGCTTCGAAGTGCCGCTTCGGCGGAAGGGCGGGTAAAATCCTCTGCAAGCGCCGTGATGAAATAGGGAATCGCTTCAACACAATGCAACTTCGCAAGCGCATCGACAACTCCGACAAGCGGCGCGCGCCGAGTGAGGCTGGTCAGGAGCGGTAATGCTTTCGGACTCGACCAGTCGGCGAGTGCGCGAGCCGCAGCATTAATGACTGCCTCTTCACCAGTTTCTTCCACCGGATCGGTAATCATACGAGGAATGGTGAGATATTCGGCGAGTACGTCATAAGCCTTGAGCTCAGCCAACGCCTCGACGGCGCGGCGGCGCGGCTCGTAAAGCCCGCTCGGCTCGCGATCGAACAGAAGTTTCCGCAGTGCAGGGATCGCTGCCGGGCCGCAGGCGACCACTTCGGAGACACCCAGGGGAGCATCGTCTCTAAGCGAGGCGAGCTTGGCGATCGCACGAGCGATCCTGTGTGTCATCACGGGCGTGGCTTCAGAACCAGGAAGCGAATCGGAGATATCGCACACCGTACATATCCAGACCGGCCCCTCCCAACAGGCACTTTAGCCTCAGGAGTCATCAGCCACGGCGGCGTTTAGGGGAACTCCATCCCCGGCAACGGTGTTGCTGGTGCAAATGTAGGATAACGGCTTCAAGCGTCAACCCGATATGTCAGCCTTTCCTCTCGGAGGAGACGTTACGACACCGGTTGACTCCGACGAACATTGCCGTGATCCGGAACTCGGTAGCCTAGTAGAAGGTAATCATGATTGTGCGATCCGATCGCTGCGAACACGGTTGAGCCACCATTGTGGCCCACTCAGCAAATACGGGCAAAAGTGGCAGGCCGATGATGGATTCCCGTTAGCGCGTTGTTCGCTCAAGCAACAATATTTCTGTGATCTTTTCCGAATTCACCCGATATCGTTCTGCTGCCCGCTGACGGCTCTTCGGAGCGCATTGAGGCGTTGTAGAGCTGTCATGGCCCTCTCACGGTTCGCGGCCGCAAGACCGAGTATCAAGGCCTCCAACCCGACCAGAGTTGCACCATGGAGCGCCACTCGCTCGGCGCGCCCACGCTGTGCCGCTAGCACCACATCGGCAGCGCGCTCGAGTTTGCTGTCGGCTAGGTCGGTCACCAGCACGATAGGGAGCGCCAAGCGGCGTGCCTCGGCGAAGACCGCGATTACTTCGCGATACGCACGCCCATAGGCAAGAGCCAGCACGGCGTCGCCTGACCGGAGGTCGAGCAACTGATCGGCCATCATGATCCCAGTGGCGTTCAAGGTTTTGCTATGCCGCCCGGACCGCTCGAGCAACATCGAGACATAGCTGGCAAGCGCGGCAGAAGGGCCGATCCCGAATACGAGGACGCGGTCAGCCGGATGGAGCGCCGACACCGCGGCGACGATCCGGGCCCGCGTTGCCGTGGCTCGCAGGGCTTCAAGCGCCTCTGCATGGGTCTCCAGGACCAGATCCACGGCCCGAGCCGTGTCCTCGCCGACATCATCGAGGGTACGACGCATATCGTCGGCCGGCGTCGATGACCGGCCGACCGACGCCACCAATGCCTTCTTGAGCTCGCTTAGACCTGCAAAACCAAGTGCCTGGACCGACCGGACAATCGTCGCATCGGACGTCCCGATGTTGCTCGCCAGCTCTATCGCTGAACTTGCCAGGACGGTGGCACGGTTCCGGTCAATGAACTGCGCGACCCGCCGTCCAGCAGGCGTGAGCAATGCGCGGCGCGCTGCAAGCCGTTCAGCGAACGGATCGGGGGTATCCATGGGTGGGCTCTCGCCTCTCATGTCTCGCCAGTTCGGCTGGATGTAGTAAATACTTCATTGCAGAATCTATGTAGAATACACTACCATACAATGTCTGGCGATGATGAAGCGCGTGGCAAGGCGAGGGGCAGTCGGACTGTAGGAGAGTGGCATGGGGACTTTGGATATCGGCTGGACACATGCCGCCCCGTCGGTCGCGGCCGCCTTCCTGGCGTCGTTCGTGGAGTTCGTCGAGGCCCTGACGGTGATTCTGGCTGTCGGAAGCGTGCGTGGCTGGCGGGGCGCGCTGAGCGGTGCTGCCGCGGCGCTGGTCGCCCTGATGGGCATCGTGTTCGTGCTCGGAACAGCACTGACTCATATTCCACTGAATCTCATCCAGCTTCTGGTTGGCAGTCTGTTGCTGCTGTTCGGGCTGCGATGGCTCCGCAAGGCGATCCTGCGATCGGCAGGTGTCATTCCCCTCCACGACGAGACGGTCGCCTTCGCCAAGGAGACGGAGGCCATGCGACACCTCGGGCGCGGGAGCGGGTGGGACCGAGTTGCTTTTGGTGCGTCATTCCAGATCACCATGCTGGAGGGCGCCGAAGTGGTGTTCATCGTCATCGCAATCGGTGCCGGCGACGCGGGGCGGCTGATGACCGCCGGTTTGGGCGCGCTCGCAGCCTTGGTCCTGGTGATCTTGTTGGGGCTAATCATCCACCGGCCGTTGTCGAGTGTACCGGAGAATGCCCTCAAGTTTGTCGTTGGCGTGCTGCTATCGGCATTCGGCAGCTTCTGGGTGGGTGAGGGGATTGGTCTCGATTGGCCCGGCTCAGACTGGTCGATTCCGGGGCTGATCGCCGGCTTCCTGATCATTGCTTGGCTTGCCGTCCCGATCTGTCGCTCTCAAGCGGCTCGGCGGTTCGCCATGGTCAGCGAGTAGGGGCAAGCATTGGAGCGGATCAGGGCAATCGGGACTGAACTATTCCGCCTTTTTGTCGACGACGGCGCTTTTGCGGCCACTATCCTCGTCTGGCTTGCCGTGGCCGGGCTTTTGTTGCCTCATATCGACGTTCCACCAGGGGCGAAAGGGCCGATCCTCTTCACCGGATTCGCGGCGTTCCTCGTTGAAAGTGCCGTGCGTCGCGCTCGCAAATAACCTATCACAGCCTGGAGGTCGGAGTGCGGCTTCAGGTCGAGTCCTTTCACTCCGATATGCTCCGTGGGGAATCTCGAGATCGGATTGGCCTGGCTGGCACCAGACAAATTTGTCTGAATACGACACCGAGAGGCAAGCTGTATCGCCAGTACTGATTGGCGGAGATAATGACCTCCAAATCCCGAAAAAACAAAAGGCTGTGGGATCCGGGAAGAGATTCATTTGCCGGCGGTCAGGCACTGCTTCAAAACCTTCCGTAGCAGGTTTTGCCGTGAGACATGATCAACCGATGATCGATGGCGCCAAAACCGAATCACATGCAAGCGGTGGGACGGGATACCCTTTATATCGGCCTAAACGGTGGGGACGGGCATCGTTCAACCTGCGGGATCTGTAGCATGGAGCCGAGCAAGTCGACGTTTTCCGTACGAGAAAGCAGGATTGCCTTTCGTTTTGTGCTGATGATCGGCGTTCTCAGTTTCTTTGCCGACTTCACCTACGAAGGAGCGCGCAGCATTCTCGGACCTTACCTCGCCCTGCTTGGAGCGAGCGCCACGATTGTCGGCATTGTAACCGGATTCGGCGAATTGCTTGGATATGGCCTGCGGCTTGTCTCGGGTCGGGCCGCGGACGCGACCGGCCGCTTCTGGCCAATTGCGATCTTTGGTTATGTCGTGCAGATGGCGTCTGTTCCGGCTCTCGCATTGACGGCAAGTTGGCCGGCGGCAGCGGCGTTGATCATTCTCGAGCGAGTTGGCAAAGCCATCCGTAACCCGCCGCGTGACGTGATGCTGTCGCATGCTGGGAAGAAGGTGGGCGGATATGGCTGGGTCTTCGGCGTCCATGAAGCGATGGATCAGTTCGGCGCCTTATTTGGACCGCTGCTGGTGGCAGGGATACTCGCTCATCGCGGAAGCTACTCCCTTGCTTTCGCAGTTCTCCTTGTTCCTGCACTCATCAACCTTGGCTTCCTGTTCCTTGCGCGCATTCTCTATCCGCGACCGCAGGACTTGGAAACAGGCGCACCGACGCAATGGAGCGACAAGCTTCCGAGGGTATATTGGATCTATCTTGCGGGAGCCGCCCTGGTGGCTGCAGGATTTGCCGATTATCCGCTGATAGCTTATCATTTCAGCAAATCACATATATTGCCCGGACAGTGGATCGCAATTGGCTATGCGATTGCCATGGCAGTGAGTGGCACCGGGTCTTTGCTGTTCGGACGGTTGTTCGACCGGTACGGCTTCAAGATGCTCATCGTACTTACACTCATATCGACCCTGTTCGCCCCCTTGGTGTTCCTCGGCGGATTCTGGGTAGCGCTGCTCGGCGCCGCGGTCTGGGGGCTGGGCATGGGCGTCCATGAGTCCATGATCCCCGCTGCGGTCGCTCCAATGGTGTCGCCAAGTCGTCGAGCTTCGGCATTTGGCCTGTTCACGGCGGGATATGGTGTCGCCTGGTTCGCGGGAAGTGCTGCGATAGGCATCCTTTATGACCGTTCAGTTTTTGCTGCAATCGTCTTCTGCATCATTGCAGAGTTGGCCTCCATTCCATTTTTCCTGTGGGTCAGCCAGCGACACGACCATGTAGATGCGAGTACGAAACAGTGATGCTTCTTCTTCCAAACGGCGAGAGGCTATGGCCTGAAGGCTCTGAAACCTCACGAATGCGGCGCAATTTTACGGGCTGATCCGCCCCTCGGCAATCGATCGGAGACCCCTATTTGCTTTCGCTGCCATGTTTGCATCGCCACGTGTCTCCCAGGGAATGACCTGTTTCGTCACGCTTGTGGTAGCCCTTGGCTTAGGGAAGGTCTGAATAAGTCCCGGTCGGCTGGAAATTCGCGAGTCTTTTCAATGTCCCGATCCGCCGCAGGAGGGCTTATTCAGACCTTCCTTGGAACTTGCACTCCAAATAGATGCATAAGAGCTCAATGATTGCTCTCGTTGCCATTCAGCG
>JASHVY010000460.1 GCA_030044345.1 Acetobacteraceae bacterium
ACATCCCTGAGCGGCCCGGCAGGCTTGCAACAGAACCAAAAATCCGAGCTAGCGTCGCGCACTTCATGGTCAGTTTCACAATCCTGCACCGTGGCGTGGTGTAGGAGCGCAACATCACGCGCGATCTCCGGCGGGGTTGACTCGAAGGATCCGGTGTCGCGCTGTCGTTTGAGCAGGTCTTATCCACTCTCGGTGGGTCAGAGCCCAAATTTGACCCGCCCGGGCTCTTTTGTGCACTGAGGTGAGGGGGCTCATTGGGGGCACTCATCGCATATTTGCAATCAATCGGATCTATGGCTGGCTTGGATCATAAGGGCCCTGTGCCCAGACTTAATGACCTGTGCCGCTCGCTACCGCCGCCGAGACCTTCCCCAGCACCAAGACCGTCAGCCGCGTCCGCCTCGCGGTGGAGCAGACGCACTGTCCGATTAAGGTGTGTCCGCATGGCCACCTCGGCAGCGTCCGGATCGCGATGCAAAAGCGCGTCAAAAATTGCCTCATGCTCGGCCATCGACTCGCGCATCGGTCGAATGACCCCACCGCCGCTAAACGCGGACACCAGGACACTAAGAGAGCTCATTGCCTGAGATAATGGCGGGCTGTCCGCGATCTCCAATAGTCCGGTGTGAAAGATAAAGTCCTGCCCCATATAGTGCCGGCGGTTCTCCGGGGTATCGTCCCAATCAACATCCAGGAACAGACCACGAAAGTACTCGACCTGATTGCGCGTAATGACAACTGCGGCCCGCCGGGCTGAAAGCCCCTCCAGAAACTCGCGGAGCTCGTAGATCATGGCTAGTTCGCGCCGCGACGGGCGACGCACGAACACGCCGTAGCGCGACCGCCATTCCGTTACGCGCTCCTGGCTGAGGCGTTTCAGGGCAGCGAGAATAGGCGTCCGGCTGACTCCGAGGCTTCTTGCCAACTGGTCGGGAATGATCCGCTCACCAGGGAGCAACATGCCCTCCGCAATCATCATGGTCAGCCGCGCGTAAACCTGATCATCCAGGTTGGTATGGGCCACTTCCGGCAGGCTCCGCGTCGGAGGTTTTGCCGCGCGCTCGTCGTTACATAAAGCGTGCAAAGCTTTCATCAAGATGCCATTCCTCGGCCATTTTACCGAAACTCTGCGCGTTACCCAACGAAGATTTTGGCGGGTCCGTACCTCGCCACTGCACCAATATCCTTTGCCGGACCCGTGCGGCCGCGGCCCCGCGAAGAACCTGGGGCCAATCCGACGACGCTGCCGCCAGACACGGTTCCGCTCTCCGTTCTGGCATTAAAGCACCTGTCACACCTCGCCCGCATGGCTGCCCCTTATCCCGCGAACTGCGGCTCTTCTAACCCTTTCGCACCCACATTGATCGCGATTATCGCGCCCGCGTACGGTTCGCGCACCAACTCGTCCGCGGTCAAATTCTGGGAAGCCGATGTCACATAAAGCACATCCAAGCCAACGCCTCCAAATGCGCAGCTCGTCGGCTGACTCATAGGCAACTTCACCACCCTATCAAGGCGGCCATCGGGGGCGTAGCGATGTAACGCCCCGCCGCGGTAAACGGCCGTCCATAAGAAGCCTTCGGCGTCGACAGTCGAGCCGTCTGGCGCGCCCCCACTCACGTCAAATTCGGCAAACGTACGGCGGTCTCCTAGCCGGCCACGATCGAGGTCGAAGTCATAAGCGTAAACCTGACGGCGAAAGGTGTCCGCAAAGTACATCGTCTTGTCGTCCGGGCTCCATGCAAGGCTGTTCGGGATTTCGATCCCCTCGACAACCCTCGATAACTCATGCTGGGCATTGAAGCAATAAAGCGACCCCGTTCCCCCTCCCCGCTTAAGGTTGTCCATCGTGCCGACCCAAAACCGCCCGCGCCGGTCACACTTGCCGTCGTTGCAACGGTTGTCCGGACGCTCAAGATCGATGGATACGAGAGGTTCGATCTGTCCCGACGAGGGATCGAGCACGGCCAGGCGGCCCTTCAGTGCGACGAGGACGCCGCCTTTTTCACGAATCGCGAGAGACCCGACGAGATTCGGCATCGCCCAAGTTGTCACGACGCGTCCCGATGGTTCATAGCGATGGACCGCGGGTCTCCTGATGTCGACCCAGTACAGGGCGCCTTCTGCCGCGGACCAAACTGGTCCCTCTGCAAGATTCTGCCGGACGTCCGGGATACAGTCAAAATCGATCATAACAGCGCCTATTTCTCGGCCTTCTGAACAGGTCCAATCGCGACGTTGGTCATCGCCGGCCGCGCGAGATGCCACCGTCGATAATCAGCTCGGATCCCATGACGAAGCTCGCATCATCCGACGCCAGGAACAGCGCCGCCTTTGCGACATCCTCAGGTTGACCCAAAGCGTCTGTCAATTGGCGCGCGCGAATTGCGGCCAAGGCCTCTGCCTCGCTGGGAAAGGACACCTTGAGTAGCGGTGTGAGCATTGGCGTAAAGATTGTGCCTGGCATCAGGGCGTTGACGCGGATCCCGAGGGGTCCGTAATCGACCTGCATGGAGCGTGTCAGTGCCAGCACTGCTCCTTTCGACGCGGCATACGCCGAGCGATTGGGGAGTCCCGTGGTGGCGATGATCGACGCCATGTTGACGATCACTCCCTTGCGCTGGGCGATCATGGCGGGAAGTACAGCTTTCGCGACAAGAAACACTCCACGTGCGTTGGTGCGCATCACGCTTTCCCAAAGCTCCACAGAGGTCTCGTGTACACGGCCCGCCGCGCTTATACCGGCGTTGTTCACAAGCACATCTATTCGCCCATGGTCCTTGAGAACTCTTTCCGCCATGATGGCGGTCGCCGCGTCATCGGTAACGTCCACGAGCAG
>JASHVY010000461.1 GCA_030044345.1 Acetobacteraceae bacterium
GCCCCTGCCTCGCCCGCGCCTTTGACGCCGAGCGGATTGGTGGCGCAAGGCACTTCGACGAACGCGACCTCGATATCCGGCAAATCGTCGGCGCGCGGCAGCGCATAGTCTGTGAAGCTGCCGGAGAGCAACTGGCCCGAGGCCGGATCATACACGGTGCGCTCCAGCGTTGCCTGGCCGAAGCCCTGCGTCACGCCGCCATGCACCTGGCCGCGCACGATCATCGGGTTCACGGCCTTGCCGACATCGTCGGTGACACAATAGCGCACCAGACGCACCGTGCCGGTCTCGGGATCGACCTCGACCTCGGCGATGTGGCAACCATTGGGGAAGGTATGGGCCTTGATCTCGGCGATCTCGGCAGCGTCGAGCGTGATCGCCTTCTCTCCCGCTGCCTGCTTGCGGCGCTGGCTGGCGGCGAGCGCGAGGATGTCGATCCCGCGATCCGTGCCGGTGATCGAGAAGCGCCCGTCGACAAAAACGATGTCGCCGACGGCGGCTTCCAGCTCCTCGGCGGCGGCCTGACACCCCTTCTCGATCACGCTGTCGGTGGTGACGAGAATCGCCTGGCCCTCCGAATAGAGGCTGCGTGCGCCGCCTGTGCCGCCACCGACGGGAATCGTGTCGGTGTCACCCTGGCGGATGCGCACGAGCTCGGCATCAATGCCGAGCCGGTTGGAGATCAACTGCACATAGGCAGTCTCGTGTCCCTGGCCGGTCGATTGGGTGCCGACATAGACATCCACGCCCCCATCGTCGGCGAAACGGATCTCGGCGCGCTCGGTGGGATCGCCGCCGGTCGCTTCCAGATAATATGCCATGCCGAGGCCGCGCCGCAGGCCGCGCGTCTTTGCTGCGGCCCGGCGGGCGGGAAAGCCGGCCCAATCGACCGTGCGCAGCGCTGTATCGAGCACGGTGGGAAAGTCGCCACTGTCATAGGTCTTGCCCATCGGCGTCGCGTGCGGCAGGTCCGCCGGGCGGAGCATGTTGCGCCTGCGGAACTCGCCGCGGTCGAGGCCGAGTTCCCGCGCCGCCTGGTCCATCAGCCGTTCCACCAGATAGTTGCTCTCGGGCCGGCCGGCGCCGCGATAGGCATCGACCGGAACGGTATTGGTGAAGACCCCGATCACATTCGCATAGACGGCCTGAAACCCATACACGCTGGCCAGCACGCCGGTGCCGGCATAGGTCGGGATATAGGGTGCAAAGGTGGAGAGATAGGCACCCATATTGGCGATGTTTCGGGTACGCAATGCCAGCACCTTGCCCTCGGCATCGATGGCAAGTTCGCCGAGAGTCACATTGTCCCGACCCTGGGTGTCGCAGACAAAGGCCTCCGCCCGCTCCGACACCCATTTCACCGGCTGGCCGAGCTTGCGTGCCGCGTAACACGTCAGCACGTGCTCGGCGTAAAGAAACAGCTTCATGCCGAAGCCACCGCCCACATCGGGCGTGATGATGCGAAACTTGTCCGCCTCCACCCCGAAGACGCCGCTGATGAGCCCCTTCACCAGCCATCCGCCCTGGGTATTGGCATAGAGCGTCCAGCGCCCGGTTGCGGCATCGTACTCGGCCAGAGCGGCCCGCGCCTCCATGGAAGAGACGATGATGCGGTTGTTCACCACCGGCAGCCGGGTGACGTGCGCCGCCTTGGCGAACAGCGCATCGGTGGCCGCCTTATCGCCGATCGCCCAGTCGAAGACCTGGTTGCCTGGCAGATCGGGCCATACCTTGGCCACCCCGGCTTCCAGGGCAGCGTTGGGATCGGTGATCGCCGGGCGGATGTCGTATTCGACCATGATCGCTTCGGCCGCGTCTCGTGCGGCCTTCGCACTCTCGGCAACGATGAAGGCGACCGGATCGCCGACATGGCGCACGGCCCCCTCTGCCAGCACGGGGTGCGGTGGAGCGGCCATCTTCGAGCCGTCCCGATTCTCCAGCGCTACGGCGCAAGGCAGGGGGCCGATCCCATCCGTAGCGAGATCGGCGCCGGTGTAGATTGCGCGCACACCGGGCACGGAGGCGGCGGTGGTGGTGTCGATGGAGGTGATCTCGGCGGCGGCATGGGGGCTGCGCAGCACCACGCCATACAACATGCCCGGCAGCCGGATATCATCGGTGTAGCGCCCATGGCCGATCAGCAGCCGGGGATCTTCCACGCGGCGGATGGGCTGGGCGAGGCCGAACTTGGTCATGGCAGGCAGTCTCCGGCTTTAACGGGTTTGAGAAACGACACCATGTCCGGAGGGTGCGACGCAAGGGAAGGGGGCGCAAGCCTGCCTCGCGTCCTCCCTACCCCCTGGTCGGGCTGCACATGAGAGGCCCCCTTCGTGAACAATCCGCGTTCGTATTCAGAAGCATTTGCAACACTCTCTCGGCGAAACCATAGATGAGCGATCGCGTCTCTAGAGCGGAATACGTTCGCTCCCGTTCACGTATCCCGCTCTAGCCATTTGTTTTCCCGCGTGATTCAGACCTACGGTGATTCCACTTCCGGTCAACAGGCCCTAAGGCAGGTTGACGCCCCATGCCGAGTGGAGTTGGGTTGAGAACGCGATGAATGCAGGGAATGAGGAGCGTTGCCGTGATACGGCTCGATGCCAAGCTTGCCCGAATCTTGAAAGGGAAGAGTCAAAGAAGCGATTTCATCATTGCTGACGCGAAGGATCCCGATATGGGCCCGGGACTCTGGGCCTCCGGCCCCGATCGTGGCCCTGACGGCGCTTGGACGCGCTATCGCAGCCGTACTCAGTTCCTGGACCAGATCCGCGCGATTGTCCGTCAGGACATCGTCGATGTGATGCTCGCCTCGCTCAGCAATCTGGAGCTTCTGCTGGCAGAAGGCCTGTTCGCGGACCATGCGGTCAAGCCGGCGATCCGTGCGAATGACGCAACCGATATCTGGATGGTCCGGGGCGGGACGTACACGAAGCGCCCATCGCGGCCGTTTCGCACCGCAAGCCTCGCGCGCGCGCGCGAGGCCGGGATCGATCTCGGCCTCTATTCGATGACTTTCAACAATGACCTCGACGCCGATGTGGCCTCCCTCGAAGCCTATGGCCGGTTTCGGGAAGATGCCGCCAGGCACGGGTTTCGACACTTCCTGGAAGTGTTCAACCCGAATGTCGAAACCGGCATATCGGCGGAAATACTGCCGCACTTCATCAATGATTGCATCGTGCGCGCGCTTGCCGGCGTGGCGTCCGCCGATCGTCCGGCCTTCCTCAAGGTCGCGTATAACGGCCCAAAAGCATTGGAAGAGCTGGCAGGCTGGGACTCATCATTGGTGGTCGGCATATTGGGCGGCAGCGCGGGCACGACACGGGACACGTTCGAGCTGCTGGCGCAAGTGCAGCGATATGGGGCACGGATTGCTCTGTTCGGCCGCAAGATCAATCTGGCAGAATCACCGCTCACCATCATTGCTTTGATGCGCGAGGTGGCGTGCGGCAATCTCGCCCCGGAAGAGGCCGTGCGCACCTACCACGGGAAGCTTCGTGAGCAAGGCGTGAAGCCCCTGCGCACGCTCGATGAAGACATCGCGATCACCGATCCGGTACTCAAGACCGGTGCATCGGCCTGACCGGCGGTGTCGGAACGCAGAAATGGATTCGTCACCGGCGGCACCTGGTGCGTCGATCGCAACAAGCTGTTGGAGTTCTGGCCTTCCGAGGACGGAATTGCCCGCATTCTCGCCGTAGAGCAGCGCGGTGGCGGCTCCGGCTGCAATTTCGCGGTTGATATCCGCAAGCTTGACCCGACGATGGCGGTAGCAACGATCGGACTCGTCGGTGATGACGAGGACGGCCGTTTCCTGATCGCCGAAGCGGATGCACATGGCATTGCGCGCGAGCACCTCGCGGTGACGGCGGAAGCGCCAACGCAGTACACGGAGGCTTATGGATCGCTGAAGACCGGCCGGCGCACGCATCTTTATTTCCAGGGCACGGCAGCACTCCTGACACCCGAACACTTCACGGGCCTTGAACGTATGGAAGGGCGAATCCTCCATTTGGGGCTGCCCGGTGTTCACCCGGCAATGGATATGCCGTGGGGCGAAACGGCGAATGGGTGGGTTGTGGTGCTTCGGCAAGCACAGGCGGCGGGATTCAGAACGAGCCTTGAGCTGGTGAGCCTGGGACCGGAGCGCATCGCCATGCTGGGGCAGCCGTGCCTGCCCTATCTCGATTATCTCATCGTCAACGATATCGAGATTGGCGGGCTTTCCGGTGAAGCCACGATTCGTCATGCCGGCACCAATTTGAACGCCGTCGAACGGGCAGTGCGGACGGTTGCGGCGCTCGGCCCTATGGAGTTCGTGGTGGCGCATTTTCCCACCGGCGCGATTGCGGCAACACGAGACGGCATGCTCATCCGCCAGCCCTCGCTGAATGTGCCTGCCAAAGAAATCATTGCCGCCAATGGCGCAGGCGATGCCTTCGCCGCCGGCACACTCTATGCAGTCCATCAGGGCTGGAGCGTTTCGGATGCGTTGGTGCTCGGGCACGCTGCCGCTGCCGCGTCGCTCAGGGGTCTTTCGACGACAGGCGCGGTCGGAACATGGCAAGAATGCCTTGCCCTCGCCCGCCGCTGGGGAACCCGGGAGTCCCTGTAAGGTGGACCTAACCGGAGGCGTGAATCACGCGAGAAAACAAATCACGCACGGACCTATAGGCGCGCGGCAAAACTCTCCCGAAGCGCCGGATACAATTGGCGGAAGATTACGCGCCGCCGAGAGAGGCTCTCAGCAAGCTCGGCTTCAGGTTCCTGCTCGCGCGAGATCGGCGCAGGAATGCAAGTCTCCAGGACCGTACCTTCTCCTACCGCGATGAGTCCAAGACGCGCCGCACCCAATGCGGGCCCGACCTCGCCGCCTTCGTGATAAACCAACCGTTTCCCGAGCGCCGTCGCAAGGATCCGGCCCCAGAGAGCGCTCCGCGCGCCGCCGCCAGTGACTGAAAGCTCCGCGATAGGCCCGCCCTTTTCTTCCAGCGCCTCCAGCCCGTCGGCGAGGGCGAAAGCGACGCCTTCCAGAACCGCCCGGGTCAGGTCAGCACGGATTGTTCCACTTTCCAGCCCGAAGAATACACCCGCGGCTGCGGGATCATTGTGCGGTGTGCGCTCTCCGGCGAGGTACGGCAGGAACACCGGCCCGCGGGCGGCCGCCACCCCCTCACGTTCCAATTCTTCCAGCAGTACGGTCTCGTTCGCTGCACCAGTGATACGCGCGAGCCAGGTGAGGCAGGACGCGGCTGCCAGGCAGACGGCCATGCGGTGCCAAGTCGCCGGCAGGCAATGGCAGAAAGCGTGGACAGTGCGCTCCGGTGCCGGTCGAAAGCGGTCATCGCAGACGAATACGACACCTGAGCTGCCGAGCGAGAGGAAGGCCTGCCCGGGGGCGACACAACCGAGCCCGACAGCGGCGGCTGCATTGTCCCCTCCGCCACCGGCCACGATCGTGCCGGAAGGAAGGCCCCAGTCGCGCGCGAGCTCAGGTCGCAGAACTCCTGTCGGTTCGGTTCCTTCCGCAAGCCCGGGCATATGCCCGATTGACAACCCGGTTGCCGCCAGGAGCTCGGGTGACCATCGCCGCGCCGCAATATCAAGCCAGAGCGTCCCCGACGCATCCGACATGTCCGACACTGCCTCCCCGCTCATGCGAAGACGCAGCCAATCCTTCGGCAGCAGCACACGCGAAAGAGAAGCGAAGACATCCGGTTCGTGACGGTGCACCCACAAGAGCTTCGGCGCGGTGAAGCCGGGCATGGCAAGATTGCCTGCAATCCGGCGCGCCAGCGGATCAAGCGCGACACATTCGGCCGAGGAACGCCCGTCATTCCACAGGATCGCCGGCCTCAGCACCTGGTCCACTGCGTCCAGAAGCACCGCACCATGCATCTGCCCCGCAAGACCGATGGCCCGTACCTGCGAAAGATCCGCCCGGGCGCGAAGCATCGCCATCGCGCTCCCGGTGGCTTCCCACCAATCTTCCGGCGACTGCTCGCTCCAGAGCGGGTGAGGATACGAGACGGAAAGTGGAGCAGCCGCCTCCGCGAGCAGGCCGCCATCCTTGCCGATCAGGACGGCCTTGAGGCCCGATGTTCCGAGATCGATCCCGATCGCACTCATCCCGTCATCCTGCCTCGGATTCGCGGGCACGGGAAGCATTGCCTCCACGAGGTGTGATGTTGCGAGTTTCTGCGAAAGCGCAAACGGATACCCTCTCGGAATGTTGCGATCCTTGCGGCGGCTGGCCGCTGCCGGCTATTGACGGTGGCCGGCAACGAAGGGATAACTTAGGCCAAAGGAAAAGATGTCAGCCCTGATCGGGGGGACTGATCGCCTGTTGTTTCCCCCTCTTGGCCGACGAATCCGCCACGTACGCCGCGTCCCAGACGTGGCGAAGCGTAGAGCAGAGGGGGAACGAGCCATGTCGTCGGACGACAACGCAGAAAAATTCAAGGATCTCGCAGAATCCTATTACCGAGGTCGCCTCGATCGTCGCCGCTTCCTGGAGCTCGCCGGCGGTCTCGGTTTCTCAGCCGCGATTCTCGGCAAGCTGGTGCGGCCGGCCCGCGCCGCGAATCCTGACCTTCTGCCTTCCGACCCGATATCGCCGTACGAGGCGCCCATTACCAAACAGCGGGTCGCTTATCTCAAGACCAAACCCTACCAGGGAACCACCATCAACGTCATGGCGGTGAAGGCGACGGTGGGTGACTGCGTCAAATATCACGCGCCGCACTGGGAAGAGATCACGGGCGGCCGCGTCAATGTCGCCGAGGTGCCGATCGAGACGCTGCACACGCAGATCTTTGCTGACCTGGCAAGCGGGCTTGGCCGGTACGATGCATACCAGACGGCATGCTGGTTCTATGGCGATTATTTCGTGCCGAAGGATCCCTATATCGTCGCCCTCGAACCTTATCTCGCCGATCCACGCTATTCGTACTGGAACCCGGACGAATGGCTGACACCGATGCGCAACCTCTATAGCTGGGGGGGCAAGACCTATGGCTCTCTCTTCGATGGGGACGCACAATGTCTCTATTACCGGCGCGATGTCTTCACCGACGCGAGCAATCAGCAGAAATTCAAGCAAAAATACGGATATGACCTGCCGGCGCCACCGACGACCACGCAGCAGATGCATGATCTCGCCGATTTCTTCACCGGTTGGGACTGGAACGGCGATGGCAGCAAGGACTGGGGCATGGCGCTGCACGCCAAGGTGAATGAGCAAGGCTTCTTCCACTTCCTCACCCTTGCCGCGCCCTACGTGGTCTCACCCGACAACAAATATTTCTATTTCAATCCCGATACGATGAAACCCCTCATCAACTCCGAGGGGCATCTGCGCGCGCTGGAAGATTATGTGAAGTTCCTC
>JASHVY010000462.1 GCA_030044345.1 Acetobacteraceae bacterium
CACTTCGATGAAGTATCAGAAGGAAGGAGACTTCTTTTTCTGAAGAAAAAGAAGCAAAAAGACTTTTCTCCGTTTTCCGGACCAGGGGCCGGCCTGGGACTCCGAATAAAAGGATAAAAGTTCTTTGGTTCTTTCTTTCAAGAAAGAACAATTTCTCTTCTTTGCTCACCGCATTTTGTTTACCGCAATTTTGTTTATCGCATGGGGCTTGGTAGAAGGTTCATATGGGCTGAACACGCTCGAGCGTGGCGACCAGCGCCTCCACGCTTCTGCCGTTGGCAATCGCCGCCGAACGTCCGTCCCAATGGACACCGCCCACCCGGGCGAAGGCATGGTCGGCATTGGGATAGACGTAAGTGTGGATCTGCGGGTGGCCCTTCGTCGCCGCGACGACTTTCGCGCGGCCCTCGGGCGGAAAATACTCGTCCTTGTCCGCAATGTGCACGATGAGCGGCTTCTTCACGTTGGCAAGCCCATCGAGCAGGCCGTCGAGCGCGACGCCGTAATAGGAGATGTTCACATCCGCATCCGACTGCTCCGCCATCATGAAGGCAAGCCTTCCGCCGAGGCAGTAGCCCATCGTGCCGACCTTGCCGTTGGCGCCGGGGAGCTTGCGCGCCGCCGCCACGGTCGCCTTCAAATCCTCGATCCCCTTCGCCTGGTCGAACTTCTGAAGGAGCTCGAAGGCGCGCTTCCATTCGGCCTCGGTCTTGTCCGTGATGTCGATCCCGGGTTCGATCCGCCAGAAGAGGTCCGGGCAGATGGCGATGAAGCCGAGATCCGCCACCCAGTTGGCGGCCGCGCGCATCGCATCATTGACGCCGAAAATCTCCTGGATCAGCACCACTGCGCCGGCCGGCTTCGCCTTCGGTTCCACCACCAGGGCATGGAAACTGCCCGAGCCATCCGCCGCCTTGATCGAGATTGTTGCCATCACTTTCTCTCCGGTCTCAATGCATCGGCCAGGAAGAGGCCGCCGCGCACCCGCTCATACGGGGCCTGCCTGCCGGCTGCCAAGCCTTCCCTCTTCCGCCTATCCGTGCTGCAATTCCATGACAGACTCACGCGAAATGGGCCGCCAAGTCGTCCCGCTACGGAGAAGAGCCATGAATGTTGTCAGCCGCCCGGCCATCCGCCCCGGCATCTCGGACGAAGAATGGCAGACTCGCTGCGATCTCGCCGCGCTCTACCGGCTGCTCGCGCATTTCCGCATGACGGACCTCATCTACACTCATCTCAGCGCGCGCATTCCCGGCCCGGAGCACCATTTCCTGATCAACCAGTACGGCACCTTCTTCCATGAGATGCGTGCCTCCGACCTCGTGAAGATCGATCTCGACGGGAATATCGTCGATCAGGACGAAAGTCAGACCAGGCGTGTCAATGTCGCGGGGTTCGTCATCCACTCCGCGATCCATATGGCCCGGCCCGATCTTCTCTGCGTGATCCATACCCATACCGCGGCCGGGATCGCCGTCTCGGCGCAGAAGGAGGGGCTGCTGCCGATCAGCCAGCACGCGCTCAAATTTTATGGCCATCTTGCGTACCATGATTATGAAGGCATTGCCTTCGATCGCGCCGAGCGCGAACGGCTGATCGCCGATCTCGGCCGGCACAAGGCGATGATCCTGCGCAACCATGGGCTTCTGGTCGGCGGCAATTCGATCGCCGACGCGTTCGACCAGATCTATGTGCTCGAGCGCGCCTGCCAGGCGCAGATCGCTGCGCAGTCGGGCGGGGCGAAGCTCACCTTCCCGACCAAGAAGGTGCGGCGGCACACGGCCGCGCAGTTCAACCGCGAGGGAAGCGGCGGGCTCGTCGATCTGGCATGGCAGGCTTCGCTCCGCCTGATCGAGAACGACCAGCCGGATTATCGGAGCTGAAGCCGGATCCCGTTGCCGTGCCAATGATCGGCGCGCGATGACGGCCCTGCTCGCGATCGAGGGGTTGCGCACGGTCTTCCGCCAGAGATCGGGCGAGGTGCCGGCGGTGGATGGGGTCGATCTCACGATCGAGCGTGGGGAGACGCTCGGCATCGTCGGTGAGTCCGGTTGCGGCAAGTCGGTGCTCTCGCTCTCGATCCTGCGGCTGATCGCTCCGCCCGGGCGGATCGGCGCGGGGCGCATCCTCTTCGAGGGCACCGACCTTCTCGCGCTGTCGCCTGCCGCCATGCGGGCGATCCGCGGCAACCGAATCGCGATGATCTTTCAGGAGCCGATGACGAGCCTCAACCCCTCCTTCACGGTCGGGACGCAGATCATCGAGGCGATGCGCGCGCATGACCGCTCGCTCAGCGCGCGGGCCTTGCGCGCACGGGCGGTGGAGGCGCTCACCCATGTCCGTATTCCCGCGCCGGAACGCCGCCTCGATGAATATCCGCACCTTCTGTCCGGAGGCATGCGCCAGCGCGTGATGATCGCGATGGCGCTCGCCTGCCGCCCGGACCTTCTGATCGCGGATGAGCCGACGACCGCGCTCGATGTCACGGTGCAGGCCGAGATCCTCGCTCTGCTCGGCGATCTTCAGCGCGAGACAGGGATGGCGATCATCCTGATCACCCATGATCTCGGCGTGGTCGCCGAGATGGCGGACAAGGTCGCGGTGATGTATGCGGGCCGGATCGTCGAGCAGGCGCCGGTGGATGCGCTCTTCGACGATCCGCAACATCCCTATACGCTCGGGTTGCTCGGCAGTGTTCCACGCCTCGAACAGCAGCGCGAACGGCTGCTTGCGATCGAGGGCACCGTGCCGCCGCCTTTCGCGCTCCCCGCCGGCTGCCGTTTTCATCCGCGCTGCGCGTTCGCCGCCCCCGCCTGCGCCGAGATCGACCCGCCGCTCGCGGACCTCATTGCCTCCCATCGTGTGGCGTGCCTGCGGGCGCCGCTCGATCAATAT
>JASHVY010000463.1 GCA_030044345.1 Acetobacteraceae bacterium
CCCCTCGCCGGCCGCGATGCACTGGCGTTCGGGATGAGCCCAGGCCCGGCCATCGGCGCGGCGCTGGCCGCCGTGCGCGCCTGGTGGCTGGCGGGAGGATGCACCGCCGATGCCGCCGCCTGCCGCGCCGAGCTTCTAACGCGCCTCTCCGCCTGATAAAGCGCGCGGATGCTCAAGCCTCCCCCGGATTCGACCCGCGCCCTCGTCGCCCGGCTGTGGCGGGAGCACATCCTGTCCCAGCGGGCGCTCTTCGCGCCGGTCCTGATCCTCACCCTGCTGATGGCCGGAACCACGGCCCTCTATCCGGTGATCATCGACCACGCCTTCACGATGTTCGCCGACAAGGACCCGCGCATCCTCTACCAGGTGCCGGTGATCGTGGTGATCGTCTCGGCGCTCAAGGCGGGCGCGCAATATGGCCAAAGCGTCCTGGTCCAGAAGCTGGTGCTGCGGGTGGTCCGCTCGCTCCAGGGGCGGATGTTCGATCATCTCGTCCATGCCGACCTCGCCCGGGTCGAGCGGGAAGCCCCGGCCCAGCTCGCGGCCCGCTTCACCACCGATGCCACCGTGATCCGCGAGGCGCTTTCCCGCGCCCTCAACGGGCTTGCGGACGTTTTCACCGTGGTCGGGCTGATCGCCTCGATGCTCTGGCTCGACTGGCTGCTGACGCTGATCGCCGCCGCCCTCTATCCGCTCGCCGGCCTGCCCATCCTTCGCCTCGGCGCCCGGATCCGCCGCGCCTCGAGCGGCATGCAGGAACGGACGGGCGAGGCTGCGGCCATCCTCAATGAAAGCTTCGGCCAGGCACGCATCGTGCGGGCCTATCGGCTGGAAGAAATGGAGCAGACGCGCGCCGCCACGGCCTTCGACCATCTCTACCAGGCGCTCTACCGCATGGCCCGCAATCGCGCGCGCGTCGATCCGGTGCTGGAGGTGCTGGGCGGCACGGCCGTCGCCCTCGTCATCGGCTTTGCCGGCTGGCGCGCCGCGCTCGGCGGCCACACGATCGGCAATTTCACGGGCTTCGTGGCCGCGCTCCTGATCGCCTCGCGGCCGCTGCGCGCCCTGGGCTCGCTCAATGCCGCGCTGCAGGAGGGATTGGCGGGCCTCTCGCGGATCTTCGCGGTCATCGATGAGCGGCCGGCGATCGTCGATGCACCGGACGCGATCCCACTGCCGCCCGGCTCCGGCCGCGTGCGGTTCGAGCATGCCCGCTTCGTCTATCCGGACGGGCGCGCCGGCCTCGTCGATCTCAATTTCGAGGCGGCGCCCGGCCTGACCCTTGCCCTGGTCGGACCGTCCGGGGCCGGCAAATCGACCGCGCTCGCCCTCATCCCGCGCCTGCATGACGCGACGGGGGGAAGGATCCTGATCGACGGCGTCGATGTCCGCCACCTCACTCTCGCCAGTCTGCGCGATGCCATCGCCTATGTCGGGCAGGACCCTTTGCTCTTCGACGACACCATCGCGGCCAATATCCGGATGGGCCGGCCGGGCGCGCCCGACGAAGCGGTCGAGGCGGCGGCGCAGGCGGCCGCGGCCGCCGATTTCATCGCCGCCCTGCCCGAGGGCTATCTCACCCGCGTCGGCCCCGGCGGGCAGCGCCTCTCGGGCGGCCAGCGCCAGCGCGTGGCACTGGCCCGCGCGCTTCTGCGCAACCCGCGCATCCTGCTGCTCGACGAGGCGACGAGCGCGCTCGATACCGAGAGCGAGGCGGCGGTGCAGGTGGCGCTGGCGCGGCTGCGGCGCGGCCGCACGACGATCGTGATCGCGCATCGGCTCTCGACCGTGCGGGATGCCGACCTCGTCGTCGCGATGGCCGATGGGCGCGATGTCGAGCAGGGCAGCCATGCCCAGCTCCTCGCCGATGAAGGGCTCTATGCCCGGCTCGTCCGCAACCAGGCGCTCGCGCAATAGGGCCGGATCAGAGCGTAATGATTTCAGGTCATCACGCTCGCTTTGTTTTCTCGATCAATTTCATGGCTTTGGCGGATCGGGGCCCCCCGCGACGGGGTCCCCGCCGACTTGTCGGCGGGGTGCCCCGAACGTGTTCGCGGGGACGCCGGCGCGAAGCGATCCACCAGAAGCCATATTGATCTAGAATCAGAACCCGTTCGAGAATGTGCTGTGGTGAGTCGGAAGCGCAGAAAGACGCGCCGGACGACCGCCACAGTCGCATTCTCAGAGGGCTCTAAGGCCAGCGGACCTCGGGCGGCATGCTCATCAGAATCGCGTCCGGATTGCCGCCGGTCTTCAGCCCGAAGGCCGTGCCGCGATCATAGAGCAGGTTGAATTCCACATACCGTCCGCGACGGACAAGCTGGTGCGCGCGCTCCTCCTCATTCCAGGGACGGTCCATCCGTGCCCGGACGATGCGCGGATAGACATCGAGGAAAGCGAGGCCGACATCACGCACAAAGGCGAAATCCGCGCCGGGATCGCCGCTCGAGAGATGATCGAAGAAGATGCCGCCGGCGCCGCGCGGCTCGCTCCGGTGCGGCAGATAGAAATAGCGATCGCACCATTCCTTGAACCGCGGATAATAGTCCGCATCATGCCGCGCGCAGGCCGCGCGGAGCGCGGCGTGAAAGAGTGCGGCGTCTTCCGCCGCCTCGGGTGCGTCGAGGCGCATTGGCGTGAGGTCCGCGCCGCCGCCGAACCAGCCATGCGTGGTGATCACCAGCCGCGTGTTCATGTGCACGGC
>JASHVY010000464.1 GCA_030044345.1 Acetobacteraceae bacterium
GTTCGCCTCGTTCCGCTATGTGATCGTGAAAATTGGCTCCGATTGCATAGAAGTTGCGCGGACGTGGCACGCAGGGCCCGATACGCGGATTGCCGGAGACCTTGGGGAGGTTCCTCCAATCAATCGCCGCCAGTTTTTTCATGCCAGCCGGCGACAAAGTTTCGGCATCGAAGTCGCGAATGACTCCCGAAAGGTCCCGCAGCGCACCCTCCGGGTCGAGCAAGGCTGGCTTCTCGGCGTCTGGTTCTCCAACGCGCAGATACTTCATCGAAATTCGCTCCCTCCATCAGGTCCTTCGTCGACTCGCCGCCATTTGCCGCACTTCTACCGTCACTCACTGGAACGGGTGTCACACGAAATGAATGCATTTTTCCGGCGCGGCCTTATGGCACACCGGTCCCGGCGCTGCAAGCAAAACTTGGGAAGGTTCGATGATGCAAACGCACCGTGAAAGATACCATCGTTGTGCTGATCGGGAAGAGAAGCATGCGGAAATTGTTGGAATGACCCTATCTCGTTATGTATGGCAACTGCAGCAGAACGAAACGGTTCCGAAAATCGTCCGTTCTCGAGAACTCACTCTGCGATCGCGGGTAGGGAGTACCGACAGGCAAGGAGCTTGTTTGGGCAATGCCGAGACGGGGCAAGCTCGAACGTTGGATGACGCGACATCCTCCCGCCAAAACGAATTCAAGAGACGAGATTCAACATACTATGCGTCCTCCCATATGGCCCTGAGAGACATTCGATCAATGGAAAACGAAAGGCGTTTTTCACCACAGGTATGCGGGTCGGCTCCTCGCCCCGCGCAACACCTCAGAGATATTGCCGCAGCAGCGCAAGATCGGCCTCGCCAAGTCGCTCAGAGACCGACGCGGCCTGATGCCAGTAAGGATAGAGCAACGGCGGGGCACTCACCTTGTCTAGCCGCTGCCGCTCCTCGATCGTGAGCGAAACATCAACCGCACCGAGATTGTCCTTGAGCTGTTCGTCGGTGCGCGCTCCGATAATGACCGAGGAGACTGCAGAGCGGCCGAGCAACCAAGAAAGTGCTATCTGCGCCGCCGAGACGCCTTTCGCGGTTGCGATCTCCACCAGTACTTCTATCGTGTCGAATAGCTGCTCCTCGTTGGAGACGGGCGGCTCCTGCCATTCTGTCAAGCGCCGACTTCCTGGCGGATAATCCTTGCCACGACGATATTTCCCAGAAAGCAACCCTCCGGCCAGAGGGCTCCAGACCAAGATCCCAACCCCTTGATCGACGGCAATCGGCACAAGCTCGTACTCTGCTTCCCGCGCTTGCAACGAATAATTGATCTGTTGACTGACATAGGGCACAAAATTGTGCCGCTCGGCAATCGCCAGCGCCTTCATTAAGTGCCAACCGGAATAGTTGGAGCATCCAACATAGCGTACCTTTCCGGCGCGCACGAGCGTATCCAATGCCTCGAGCGTCTCCTCAAGCGGTGTTTGACCGTCCCATTGATGAAGCTGATACAGATCGACATGGTCAGTGCGCAGGCGCTTGAGGCTTTTCTCCAGCTCAGCAATAATGTGAAAACGTGAAGCACCCGTGTCATTCGGGCCGTTGCCGATCCGCATCCGACACTTGGTAGCAAGCAACATTCGGTCACGGCGTCCCGACAACGCCTCTCCCACGATTTCCTCTGCCATTCCCGCCGAATAAACATTGGCTGTGTCAATCAGGTTTACACCGACGTCGAGACACATGTCGATTTGGCGCCGCGCGCCCGTTACGTCGAGCGAGCCAATATTCCTGAACTTGCCGACTCCGCCGAATATCATCGTGCCGAGGCTGAGCGCCGAAACTTTTAGTCCCGATCTGCCGAGCAGACGGTATTCCATCTTCGTTCTCCGCCTTTTGATACGGATGCCACGCAATGCCCAGGCACTCGCGAGAAGCTATCGATCGCGCGCCTGCGGCGCAAATGAATGCAGTTTCTAGCAGCCTTTCCCGTCATTCGCAAGGGCGATAAGCGGAGGCCGAGGTTTTCCGGTTTCTGCCCGCATGTTTCTGCAATCTCCTTTGGCACCGACCTTCGACCCGACCGGCCATTGTTCCAACAGAGTGTTCCGGGAGCGTAGCCGTCCTGCGGCGGTACTTCATTACCGCCGCAGGCCTGCCTCGGATGCGGGGCCCCTTGCTTATCCTAGCCATTCATAATGAATGTGGGCCTCTTCCCGGTGGGGGCGCCGAAGCGTTGATCGTTTCACCCGCACACATCTCGGAACCGAGATTTAGGATACATTCCGTACGAAAAACCAAGCCGCGGTGTGTGAGTACCGAACGGCAAGACGATCGGGGGCCAACGCAATACCTCCCCTTGCGTCATTTCTGACTCTGTGCTTGATTGAATGCAATTCGGAGCGATAAGCCGTAGGGCAACGCACGCGCAATGTTGCCGCGGATACGCGGGGACGGCGTTCCGTAAGCGCCTACGTATAGCCGCATAAAAATTCGTGTTGCTGAACAAGGGAGGAAAATATGCGTGTTTCGATAAGGATAGGCACGACTTTGGCTGGCGTGCTGCTGGTCGGTGTCACACTGGTAATCGCGTTGGCGATACCGGCTTCGAGCAAGCAGTTGACCTTCTCCCTGATCACCAAGACCAATGAGAATCCGGTCTTCGTGCTTGAGAAGCAAGAGGCGATTGCCAAGGCCAAAGTCATGGGTGTCAAGCTTTTGACCTTCACCGGCAAATATGATGGCGACAACGCCAGTCAGGTTACTGACATTGAAGATTCGATTGCCGCCAGGGTAGACGCGATCATTATTGTGCCCAACGATACCAAAGCGATCATTCCGCAGATTCAGGAAGCGCAGCGGGCGGGTATCAAGGTCATCGTTTATGATTCGCCCCTCGATACGCCAGGTATCGCTGACGGGACCTTCGCTACTGACAATTATGAAGCCGGTCAATTGATTGGCAAATGGCTAAAAGCAACCTTGGGGGCCAATGCCGACAAGGCTCGCATCGCCATGCTTGATGCCGATACTCTGATGGTAAGCAATGACGTGGCCCGCGATACGGGCTTTCTCAACGGCTTCGGAATTGCCACACCGAACCCAAAAATATGGGGCAGCGAGCACGATTCACGTATTGTCGGCCACCAGATCACCAAGGGCTCCGCCAGCCTCGGCCAGAGTGCGATGGAAGATCTGCTGCAGCGCGATCCCTCGATTAACGTCGTTTATTCAATGAACGAGCAGGCTGCTGCAGGCGCCGCCCAAGCCCTTAAATCGGCGGGTCGTGCCCAGGATGTGCTCTCCGTTTCCATTGACGGCACCTGCGCTGGCCTGCAGATGATCAAGGATGGTGCCCTTAGCGCAACGGTTATGCAATTCTGGCTGAAAATGGTCGATATGTCGATGGACGCAGCTTACAATCTCCTAACGAAGGGCGAGAAGCCGTCAGTCTCACCCGGCCTCAATTACTACGACACCGGAGTGACGCTTGTGACCGACCATCCAGCTCCGGGTGTGCCTTCTGTCAACGCGGACCAGGCTCTGAAGCTTCGCGGGGCGATGTGTGCCAAGAGCAGCTGAGGACGCCTTCTGCTAAGCAGTCCGCCTTAAGCCGAACATGTTTAACGTCCAAGAAGGCGTTCGCTTGATCGCAGAGGAACCAGCATTTGCGATGGCACGCAGGAAGGTTCTCAATGGCCTTCCTGCTGTGTCGTCACAAGTGAGGGACGTCAGGCGACCCAGGGGATGAGGGAGCCAGAGCATGGCAGGTACCCGCCCACCTCCGAACATATGCGTTGCTCCTTCTAACGAACCCGATTTCCCATCGTTTAGTGATACCCGCCCGCTAAGGCATTTGCGCTTAATACTGCAAAGCTTTCCCAGCATTGTGTCGGTAACAGTGCTGATTATCAGCATTATCGTATTCGGCATTATCATTGGCCCGCATTTTTTTACACCTTTCAACCTATCACTGGTCCTCCAGCAAGTAACGGTGATCAGCGTCCTCGGGGCGGCACAAACACTCGTGATCCTCACCGCCGGCATTGATTTGTCGGTCGGGGCACTGATGGTGCTGTGCAGCGTGGTGATGGGTGTTCTTGCTGTCGATATGGGCTGGCCACCGATCCTCGCGATCGTCATGGCCTTCTTCGCCGGCGCTGCGGGTGGGGCAATAAACGGCATCCTTGCCACTCTCGCTAAGTTGCCGCCGTTTATCGCCACGCTCGGCACATGGAACGTGTTCCTCGCCCTTGAGCTCTGGTATTCCGGTAGCCAAACCATAGTTTCCCAGAATATTTTCACCCAGGCGCCGATTTTGCAGTTCTTTGGAAACGGAACAAATATCGGTGCCGTGCGGGTTACCTGGGGGGAGCTGCTCCTCTTCGCCCTGTTTGGCATCCTCTGGTTCTTCCTCAATCGAACAGCCTGGGGTCGGCACGTCTATGCAGTTGGCGATGATCCAGACGCCTCTCGGCTCGCGGGCATCAGCGTTGATCGTGTCTTGTTCTCAGTCTATGTCGTGGCAGGCGTAATTTGCGCCGTAGCTGGCTGGGTCCTGATTGGACGGATCGGCTCGGTCACTCCTCAGGAGGGGCAGACTTCCAATCTGGACAGCATTACGGCTGTCGTTATAGGTGGCACCAGCCTCTTCGGCGGCCGTGGCTCGCTTTTTGCTACATTGATTGGAGCGCTCATCGTAGGTGTGTTTGAGAATGGCCTTGCACTCGCTGGCGTCGATGCTCTCTGGCAGAATTTCGCCATCGGTCTGCTTATCGTCTTCGCTGTGATCATGGATCAGCAGATCAGGAAATTATCGATATGAGCGTCTCACAAGACGTTCCACTGCTGCAGGCACGCAATCTGGTTAAGCGTTATGGCCATGTGGTTGCCCTGGATCGTGCCGACTTTGAGCTCTATCCCGGAGAGATTCTGGCCGTAATCGGCGACAACGGCGCTGGCAAAAGCACATTGATCAAGGCCCTCACAGGTGCGGTCATTCCTGATGAGGGAGAAATCTTTATGGATGGCGAACCCGTCAGGTTCCGCTCGCCGCTTGACGCTCGACGAGCAGGCATCGAGACTGTGTACCAGACTCTTGCTCTTGCCCCGGCCCTTAGCATTGCAGACAATCTGTTCCTTGGACGCGAACAACGCTCCAAGGGCATTTTGGGAAGGCTTGTTGGCGCTCTCGATCGTGCCGCTATGCAGCGGCGCGCTCAGGATGAGCTCAGCCGGCTCGGAATCATGACGGTCCAGAGCATCAAGCAGACGGTTGAAACGCTTTCAGGTGGCCAGCGCCAAGCCATTGCAGTAGCACGTGCAGCCGCATTCGGCAGTCGTGTTGTCATTATGGACGAACCAACCGCGGCCCTCGGAGTACGCGAATCCCGACGTGTGCTTGATCTGATCCTTACAGTGAAGGGCCGCGGTCTGCCGATCGTCCTTATCAGTCATAATATGCCGCATGTTTTCGAGGTGGCGGATCGCATTCACATCCACCGTCTTGGCCGGCGGTTGACGGTGGTCGATCCAAGATTGTGCTCGATGCCGGATGCCGTCGCGATGATGACCGGTGCCCTGACTGTTGCCTGAATGTAACTTACGAAACCGTATCCAGTGCTGCAGGCGGGCCATCTCAGGTCTCGCACGGAATTTGACATGGCTGGCAGTTCGGCCGGGAACGGTCGGAAAGCACTTTTACCTGGCACACAATCTTGGAACGACATATCGTCAAAATTCGGGGGAGAATGTCGGGGAACGAAATGGACATCAACAATTTTGATCATGCATCGAATGCCCATCGCATTTGGGTAGCGAATGTCACGAGGGGGGTGCCCCGGCGACAGGTTGCATAGCCATAGCAAGATGGCGCCTCTGCATAGTGGCTCGCGGAGACGGTACGTTCGCTCGCAACTTGCGCCAGAGCATACCGGCTTCAGGTCATCACGCTCTTACTCAGCTTTCTCGATCAATTTCATAGCTTCCCCATGGGCGTTCCGTCGGGCTCCGATGGATTGCCGCACGGACCCGCCAGAAGCCATATTGATCTTGGCAGAATCACTCTGCGGCGGGCTCGGCAACGGCTGGGGGCGTTTCAGCATGCGACATGCGCTGCTGGCGTGACTTGGTCTTTTCCATCCGTCCACGCAATTCTTCATGGATATGCTCCATGATGATGTCGCGCTTATTTGCCAAATGGCGAGAAAGAATCGAAGCAAGCCGGTCTGCGTCGCGACGGACCAGGGCTTCCAGGATCAGCTCGTGCTCGTCGATGGCAGCCTTCCAGCGATCCGGGCGCAGCCGGTTGGACATGTAGCGTGCCCGCACAATCCGCCCAGCAAGATTGCGATAGGTGGCAATCAGCACGGTATTGGCAGATCCGTCCAGTATGGCCTGATGGATCGCCTGGTTGAGCGCAAAATATTCTGGCAGCTCCTCCCGGAGAAAATGGGCGTACATGCGATAATGCAGTGCTTGCACCTCGGCGATCGCGGCATCGCTCATCCGTGCGCAGGCAAGCCGTCCAGCCTCCGCCTCCAATATGCCGATCACCTCGAAAAGCTCAGTAAGATGGCTATCGTCCAGCGTCGCAACGCGCGCTCCGCGATTCGGCAGTAGCTGAATGAGCCCCTCGGCGGCAAGCACCTTCAATGCTTCCCGCAGTGGCGTTCGGGAAATAGAGAACCGCGCGCAGAGCTCACGCTCCGGAACGCGGGCACCTGGCGAGAGGTCCCCGTGATTAATCAGTTCACGTAGCGCCTCAAGCAATCCACCATGCAGGGAGCCCGTTCGAAGCTGCACCACCGAACTTTTCGTTTGTGCCAGAGAGACCACAACCGCCCCGCGTTTCCTTCTGTCCATGGTGTTCCATCGCAATCCAAGAAATTACGCTATCACAAATAGCAGGAAATTTTCCACACGGAATATCCATCGTTGACAAATGCATCCAAACCAGGACTTTCCAAGCAAAAGCCGCCTCGGACATCAACCACTATATCTCCAGAAACTCCTTTGCGGCCATTGTCAGGCTCTCGGTAATATATCAAAAATGGATGCAAAATTCATGCGGCCCACCCTACCGCCATTGGCGAGGCCGAGGCCACCGAGATCGCAATGCGTTTTCCAAAAGGGCTACGCCGGGTCGGCGTCGACAATATCGACACGCTGACGCCTCGGGCGTCAGTGTGGGGCGACGTCATCCGGCCACGCCCGGCCCAGCTCGGCTGCTGGTCGGCTCCGAAGGCACGCTTGCCTGTTCGTCGATGATCGAGTTCGCATCCTTCCGTTCGCTGGCTTCGCCAAGGAGCGGGCATTGCCGAACTTCCGGTGCGATTATTTCCACAATCCTGCTGCCCGCATCCGCAGCACGGATGTCGCTGTCCACATCGTCGCTGATGGATTCTCCTGTCAGCATGAGATTGTCAGGCCTTCTGGGCACAAGGCTATGCGTTCGGCGCTCATGACGACCGAGCGGCTCACGTTCCAGATCGGGACGATTTCAGGCCAACATGCTCTCGCTTTATTTTTCCGACCAATTTCGCGGTTTCCTCTCGAGTTTCCTCCCGAGTTTCCCCTGGAACTTCTCCTGAAGCCTCCCGGCCCTGAAGCCACCCGAGGCGGGGGTTTTGACGGATCGCCGCGCGCCGGAGTTTTCGAGAACGTGATCTGACCCTCGCCGGCATGTTGGCGGGGAACCCCCTTTGCAGGGGGCCACGATTGTTCTACCAAAAGCCGGATTTCCCTAGCCGCCCGGCCGGTCTTCGGCCTGATCCCGTCTATAGTGCGCGCCGGCCGAAGGGCGATGCTAGGATCTTGTGACGGCGACGCATTCAACGAGTCTTTTGCAGCTTGTCTCCAATGGCAAAAAGCGTTGATTGCCGACGATATGAGTATTGCGACCGCAGTTTTAATGTGCAAAAAATTGAATGCAAAAGTGGTGGGGTGGGTTTTGTGACAGTGGATAACAATCAGATGTCAAACCGGGCATTTCGGAGCGGACGTCATTTCTTGCAGATCCCGGGCCCTACCAACGTGCCGGACCGTGTGCTGCGCGCAATGGATATGCCGACCATCGACCATCGGGGCCCCGAATTCCGCGAACTGGGCCTTGAGGTTCTCAAGGGGTGCCGGACGGTGTTCCAGACGACCGGACCGGTTGTCATTTTTCCATCCTCCGGCACAGGCGCCTGGGAGGCGGCGATCGTCAATACGCTGTCGAAGGGTGATCGGGTGCTGATGTACGAGACGGGTCATTTCGCCTCACTGTGGAAGGCCATGGCCACGCGACTTGGGCTTGATGTCGAGTTCGTCCCTGGTGACTGGCGCCATGGTGCCGACCCTGCAGATGTCGAGGCGCGGCTTACCGCCGACAAGAAGAAAGCCTTGAAGGCCGTGATGGTCGTCCACAATGAGACCTCGACCGGAGTTGCCAGCCGTATTGGCGAAATCGGGGCTGCGATTCAGCGCACTGGGCATCCGGCGCTGTTCCTGGTTGATACCATCTCGTCCCTCGGCTCCATTGATTATCGGCACGAGCAATGGGGCGTTGATGTTGCCGTGGCATGTTCGCAAAAGGGGTTGATGTTGCCGCCTGGCCTCGGCTTGAATGCCATTTCGGAGAAGGCACATGCTGCCTCGAAAACGGGCGGCATGGCGCGCTCTTACTGGGATTGGGGCCAGATGTTCGGTCCCAACGCGAACGGCTTCTTTCCTTATACGCCCGCTACCAATCTGCTCTATGGCCTGCGAGAGGCGCTGGAGATGCTGCGCGAGGAGGGGTTGGCGAACGTCTTCGCCCGCCACGACCGTCATGCCGCTGCGACCCGTGCGGCGGTCAATGCTTGGGGGCTCGGGATCCTCTGCCAGGATTCACGCGAATATTCGAGCGTCCTGACGGCTGTGGTCATGCCGGAGGGACATGATGCCGACCATTTGCGTGAAGTCATCCTCAACCGATACGACGTCTCGCTCGGCGCAGGATTGACCAAGGTTAAGGGCAAAGTATTCCGCATCGGCCATCTTGGGAACTTTAATGATGCCATGCTGCTCGGTGCTTTAGGGGCAATCGAGATGGGCCTCGATGCTGCACACGTACCTCATTGCTCAGGTGGCGTCGATGCGGCAATGGCTGTCCTCAAAGCGAGTTCCGCATCGGCATGATCGGTATGGCTGGTGGTGTCACCCAAAGAGTTGCGCGGGGACGGGGAGACGCGCGCGAAGGAGATCGAGACCGTCCTGGGCTCTCGATCTGGCAGCAGATCAGTGATCCGGCACCGTTGTGGGTTGCACGGCAGCGTACCGTAGCGTTCTCCGGCTTCCAGGCGGGATCACCGATGCCGAGGAAATGGACCGGATCATGGCTCAACGGCTTGGCGCATTGCCTCACACTGAGGGAGCTAAGTGTCTCGGCGGACCGGCAGCATCACCCGCCGCGTGAGACTCGCGGCGGGATGCCCGCCCAATGCGGCCGCCAGATGGCAACGCGACGCCCGGCCAATCATCGGACAGAAGCCGATCAAAAATTCCTTGATCCTATTAGGAATTCGTCGATCCTGAAGGTGCGGCAGCCGGCACGACAGCACGGAAACAGCAATCCGGGCCAAGTTCGGCAAGACGCGAAATTCCCATCAGCCCCATCGCGCGGTCAATCTCGCGTCGATAGAGATCGAGCACGTGGGCCAGCCCGGCCTCACCCGCCACCGCAAGACCCCAGAGCTGTGGCCGGCCGATCAGCACGGCCTGCGCACCGAGCGCGAGGGCCTTCACGACATCTGTACCGCGGCGGACACCACCGTCCATCAGAACAGGGATACGGCCTTCGACCGCTGTGACGATCCCAGGCAGCGCCTCCACGGAGGCGGGTGCTCCATCGAGTTGGCGCCCTCCATGGTTGGAGACGATCAGCCCGTCAATCCCATGGGCGACCGCCTCGGCCGCCTCTGCCGGATGCAGCACGCCTTTGAGCAGCAGCGGTCCCTGCCAGAGGCTGCGCAGCCACGCCACGTCACGCCAACTCATTGCCGGGTCAAGCAGCCCCGCCATGCGGCTTGCAAGGGTGGCGGCGCCAACCACTTCTCCAGGCTTCACATAATTGCCAAAGGTAATTCGCGGGAGTTCTTTGCGCATGCGCAGCAGCCAGGGGAGCTTCGCTGCCATACCGAGCAAAGTTGAGGAAGTGAAGCGCGGGGGGATGGAGAAACCGTTGCGCAGGTCACGCTCGCGATTGCCAAGGAGTTGATTGTCGATCGTAAGGACCAGAGCATCGTATTCGGCTGCCGCCGCTCGCTCTGCGAGCGCGCGGGTGAAGCCGCGGTCGGTATAGATAAAGACCTGCATCCAGCGCGGCCGTGCCCCCGTGGCGGCGAGTGTTTCGAGGCTGCAAACCGAACCGTGAGACAAACAGAAGATTGTGCCGGCAGCGGCGGCGGCACGCGCGGCCGCGCATTCGCCGTCGGGCCAGAACAGGCCCTCCAATCCGACGGGGCCGACCAGCACCGGCATCGATAGGCGCCTGCCGAACAAAGTGATGGAAAGATCGCGGGTCGCCGCCCCCTGCAATGGGCGTGGAAGAAGCGCTATCTCGCGGAAAGCCAGCTCGTTGCGGCGCAGCGTGTGCTCGTCTTCGGCCGCGCCATCGGCAAAGTCGAAGATCGGGCGTGGAACGATACGGCGCGCTCGATCGCGCATCGCCGCAACCGAATATCCGTCCCGTCTCCACGATGCAATCGACGCGGTCATTAATTTTGCTTCCTCCCGCCCCATGCCATCTTGGCGAATGGCCCGCCTTTTTTTGCTGACAAGGTGGAGCACGGACAGGCGGCAGTGATCAATGGAGAATATTCGGACGATAGCTTTTTCTTTGGACGACCGTTCCACGACGGAAGATCCTCCGCTTCTTGTCCAGCGAAGGCCCGATCAACGCCCAAGGGCCGCGCGAAGATTGCGGAATTCGTGAATGTGCCTGAGAGATTTGTCACCGATGCGTCAGGCGCGGGCGCGCCTGCTCCGGAGAGCAAATCGGTGGCAGCCGGACAGAGGCGCATTTTGAGCGTGGCTCTTCCATGCCACTATCGATCGGAAACAGCTTGGCGGTGTTCGCCACGCTGACATTGGCCCAGGCGGGTGATCCGATCTTGGCCGCTGCCGATGGATATCGGGAAGCCGCTGTGGTCGGCGACAATCTGCTCGCTCTGGCCAGCAATGTCGGGATGCTGCCCTTCGTTGCCGATGGCCGCGCGCCGGATCGCAAGGACATCGCAGTGCTCGGACTCCCTGACTTTGGCCACAGGATCGACATAGAACGCGTCGACGGGCGATGGAGACGGTGCTGCGGGCCTGCCGATCCTCCTGGGCGGAGTTGCCTTCGCAACCAGGGGCCTGAAGATCCGCGATGAGGAAGCCGTTGTCATCGTTCCCTTTGCACGGATCCTTGAGGCGATCGTGCGGCTCGCTGGTGTGCGTGCGGCGAAAACAGTGTTGGAGGCTCGCGTCAAGGCCGGCCTGGTTGTCTCCGGCTTTACCGCGCAGTGGATCGCCGGGCGAGCAAAGTCGTAGGGTCGTTGCCGAGAGCCGGAGGGCGCCGGCCGCCGGCGCCGTCCGTGCCGCGAACTTCCCTCTTTGCGCGCGCGTCAAGGGGGCAGGCGGTAGACGCGGATCGCCGTGTCGCGGAACAGTTTCCGCTGTTCGCCCTTCTCTGCCGTCGCGACGATCCAATCGACGATCCCGACCCAGTCGCGATATTTGCCGGCCAGCTCCAGCACCGGCCAGTCGCCACCGAACATCACCCGGTTGAAGCCGAAACGCTCGATGCAGTGCTCGATGTAGGGTCGAAGCTGCTCGCGGGTCCAATGGCTGTGGTCGGCCTCGGTCGCGACACCGGAGATCTTGCATACCACGTTGGGCATCCGCGCCAGCTCGTTGATCTCGCTCTGCCAAGGTTCGCGAAGACCGGCACGGATGCCGGGCTTGCCGATATGATCGAGCACAAACTCCACCTCGGGGCAGCGGCGCACGAGTTCCATCGCGGCGGGCAATTGATGGTGCAGCACACAGATATCGAATGGCCAGCCATATTGCGGCAACAGCCGCACACCGGCGAGAAACTCAGGCCTCAGGCAAAATTCCGGGTCCGGCTGTGTTTGAATGAGCCGCCGGACTCCTCGCACCTTCCCGAGCGCTGCCAACGCATCCAATTCCTCGGCCACGGCCGGGCCACGTTCCAGCCGCGCACATGCAACGATTCCTTGAATGCGCGGATCTGCGGCGGCGAGCTCGACGATGAAGCGTGCCTCGTCGATATTCCGTCCTTCTTCTATATCGACCTCGGCAAAGACGATCTTGTCCACGAATATGTCGCCGCGGGCGCGATCAAAATCGGATGGCAGGTAACTGTGGGCGATCGAGGGTGCGCCCGATAGCCACGGATATGCGAACCGCTTGGTATCATAGAAATGCACATGACTGTCGACGATCGGAAAGGACGGCATGAGGGATTCCTCCCGCGCTGTAGGACAAATACTACGCCATAAGTACGCCGCCGTTGATGTCGAGGATCACGCCTGTCACAAAGCTTGCGGCGCGCGAGCAGAGAAAAGCGATCGGCCAGGCGACTTCCTCGGGTTCCGCCATCCGACCGAGCGGCACTCGCGTCAGGTCAACGGGTTGTCCTTGCATCATTGGCGTGCGCACGGAAGCGGGGGCCACGCCGTTCACCAGCACACCTCCTGGCGCGCCCTGGCGGGCCAGCCAGCGCACAAGGGCATGCATCCCGCCCTTTGCCGAGACATAGTGCGGGCTGGCAATCAGCCCTCCGGATCGGCCCGCCAGTGAGCCCACCAGCACGATGCGCCCGCCGCCACGCGCCATCATGTGCGGCAGAACGGCCCGGCTGAGATGAATCGGGCCGAGCAGGTCGACCGAGATGACCCGCTGGAAGGTCTCATCCCAGCCATCGTCCTCCCAGTTATCCCAAGGGCAGATCGCGGAGGAGACCACAAGCGCATCGAGCGGAAGAAGAGACGCGACAAGCGCCTCGACCTTCTCCCGATCGACGACATCGCAGTGATAGGCTTCGGCCCTGCCGGAATCCTCCTCGATCCGCTCCGCGACGGAGCCGCAATCAGCGATATCCGCCAACATGACCATGGCGCCCATGGCGGCGCAGACTTGGGCAGTCGCAGCGCCGATGCCGCTGGCAGCACCAGTAACAAGGATGCGCTTTCCTGTCAGGTCGAATGCGGTCGTCACTCACGCCTCGATCGTATGGGGAGGGGCGATCGCGCGCCAGAAATTCCGCGCAACAGAGGCCAGATGGTCTTCCATAGCCGCGGCAGCCGCAGTCGGGTCCCGCGCGGCAATGGCATCATGAATACGCTTGTGCTCGCGGAAGACCTGATCGGGCTGCGCGCCGGCCCGGCTCGAGACACGGCGTTGTTCCGAGAGCCATTCGCTCATCGCGTTGTGCAATGCGACGAAGATCGGATTGCGTGAGCTCTTCGCAATGACAAGGTGGAACTCCAGATCGGTACGCTGAAAGCGTTCCAGATCGCCGATCGCGGCTTCGTTGGCAGCGAGGGCCGCAGTCAGCTCGGCCAGATCCTCAGAAGCGATCCGCTGCGCGGCTTCCCGGGCCAGCCCGACCTCAAGCAGCGCACGCGCATGCTGGAAGTGCCGCATCCCTTCCGGACGGGCCAGCATATGGCGCGCGATCGAGGATAGTTCGCCCACCAGAATATGCGGGCTGGGGTGAGCAGCGCGCGCCGCTGCTCCGGGAGTGACCGTGATGACGCCCCGCTTCTGCAACGCAAACAGTGCCTCGCGCACGCTCGAGCGGCCTACTCCGAAGCGCTCCATCAGTTCCCGCTCTGAGGGCAGGCGGGCACCGTCAGGCAGTTCTCCGGACAACACCATCAACTCGATGTGCTCGGCGATGCCCTCCCACCGTCGTCGCCATGGAGCCCCAGTCACGTCGTTTTTTCCTATTGACCTGTCAGACCAATATGTCTTACTTTAATAGATGCTAACGATCCTGGGAAGATATAATACTATAAAAGATTGAATATACGTCCGTTCCGATCTGGTTGCCCGCACTCTCAGCTATCAGACCATGGTCGCTTGACCATGGGATCGGAGACGTCGGTCAGGCTGAGGGATTGATCCTCGCCAGATGCCTCCGGCAGCAAACAAGACGCGGCGAATGCCGACCGAAAAAAGGGGAGCGTTTCATGAAAAACGGCAAAGCGTGGCGAGGGCTGACCGATACCGGCGCCGCCATTATGCTCGTGCTTGCCATCTCGGCAGGCCACACCTCATCGGCGGCCCAGCCCTCGTCATCAAACTCTGGCGGCGATGCCAATGGAGAGGGATCCGTCCTGGCACTCGCCCAAGCCGCTACGGTGGCGCGGACCGGCCTGCAGACACAATGGACCGGGCCGACCAGCGGACCTCGAATCGCCTCCGCCAAGTACGTCATTTGCATCCCGACCGACATGAAAAACACGCTGTCGGCGGAGTGGTGTTCAAACATTGTCGCCATCAGCAAAAAGATCGGCTGGAAGGCGGAGATCATCGATGGCCAAGGGACGGCAAATGGCTGGACCATTGCCTTCAACCAGGCGATCGCGCTCCATCCGGACGGGATCGTTTCTTCCGCCAATGCAGATACGGTGCAGCCGGAAATCGACAATGCCACGAAGAGAGGCATCGTGATCGTTGGCTTGCACTTCACTTCGGTGCCCGGTGCCGATCCGAAGCGCCACGTATTCTATAACATTGAATCGAGCCCTCAGGGGATCGGCAAAGCCGAAGCCGATTACATCATCGCCATGTCGCATGGCAAAGGGCGTGCGATCATATTATACGATGCTGAATATGCCGTCGCCCGTTACAAAGCCGAAGCAATGAAGGCGGAATTCGCGAAATGCGGCACATGCAAGCTTCTGGCCTATGTCAATCTGCCGTTGTCCGAGGTATCGACCCTTACGCCGCAAGCCGTCTCGAGCTGGATCACGCATTATGGGCTTCCATTCTATGTAATGACCATTGCCGACTATTACTACGACTTCGCGGTTCCTGTTCTCACTCAAGGCGCAGTTCCCAAAAGCGGCGTCAACCTCGTCGGGTCCGACGGTGCTCCGTCGGCTTACGATCGCATCCGCAACGGGCTCTATCAGACGGCAACGGTTCCGGAGCCGGCTGAGGAGCAGGCCTATGAGGCGATTGACGAATTCAATCGGGCATTCCATGGCCAGCCGCCCTACGATTACGTGCCGCCTGCGTACCTCGTCACCGCACAGAACATCCATACGCAAGGGGGTGATCGGAATCAATTCAACCCGGCGAACGGATATGCCCAGCATTATCTGACGATCTGGGGGCTGGCGAAATAGTCGCGCCTCACGGGATCGCGCGGCAAGCGCAGGGCGTCGCAGTCCATGACCACCGAAACACGCTCGCGCAGCAAGTTCGAGGAAGCATCTCCGGCCAGCCCGCTTCAGGGCGCTCAACCCGTTCTGCAAATACGCGGTCTGACAAAGTTCTTTGGCGCGACAAGGGCTCTGTACAACGTCGATCTCACGATTGCTCGCGGAGAAATCCACGCTCTCCTGGGAGAGAACGGAGCAGGCAAGTCGACATTGATAAAGATCCTTGCCGGCGTTCACGTTCCCGACGATGGCGAGCTCCTGCTCTCCGGCATGCCAATCCGGCCATGGTCCCGCCGCGACCGCTTGCCATTGTCATTCATCCATCAGGACCTTGGCCTGATCGAAGCGATGACCGCGGCGGAGAACATCGCGCTCACCACCGGCTACGTACTCCATCGGCAGCTCATCTCATGGTCGAGCGTCAACCGCCGGGCTCGCGCTGTGCTGGAGGGCCTCGGGGCTGCCATCGCGCCCGAACGCCGGATTTCAAGCCTATCCGCTGCTGAGCGCTCCATCGTCGCGATCGCCCGGGCCCTTGCGCAGGATTGCAAGGTGCTGGTCCTCGATGAGCCGACGGCAACCCTTCCGCAAGCCGACGTAGAGCGCCTGTTCGGCGTCCTTGACGGACTGCGCCGGAAAGGAATCGGCATCGTTTACGTAACGCATCGTCTGGATGAGGTGTTTCGACTGGCCGACCGGGTCAGCATTCTGCGAAACGGGGAATGCGTCGCCAGTTCGCGCGTCGCGGAAACGAGCCCTGAGGAACTGGTGCTCAAGATTATCGGCAAGCCGCCGGCGGAGGTCTTCGTCGAACCACCGCCGGCGCATCGCGCCGTCGCACTCGATGTGCGGAACCTCGGCGGGGGCGGAGTGGGCCCCGTATCATTGAGCCTGGCGGAAGGGGAGATCCTCGGTCTTGTCGGGCGTCGTGGAGCAGGGCACGACACAGTCGGGCGCATGCTGTTCGGCCTGCTCCCACGGGAGAGTGGCAGCATTTATCGGCGCGGCGTTGCGGTCCCTCCGGGTTCGATCGATGCGGCGATGTCGGCGGGTCTCGGTTTCGTCTCAAGCCGGCGAAACGAGGAGAGCCTCGCTGGGGCGCTGACGGTGCGCGAGAACCTGTTTCTCAATCCCCGCCTGCGTGACGGCCGCACGACCGATCGCTTCTCGCCGAAGGAGGAGAAACGATACGCGAATGAGGTCATGGCGCGGTTCGGAATACGGCCGCATGACGCCGGAGAGCGTAGCGTGACAACCCTCAGTGGCGGCAATGCCCAAAAGGTCGTGCTTGCGCGATGGTTCGAAATGGGCAGTGAAATCCTGATTTTGGAAGAGCCGACGATGGGTGTCGATGTGGGAGCCAAAGCCGAGATCTACGGCATGATCCAAGCCGGGCTGCGACATGGCCATTCGGTGCTCCTGGTCTCGTCGGATTTCGAGGAGGTCGCTCGTATCTCCCATCGTGCCCTGGTTTTCGTCGATGGCCGGATCAGCGCGGAAGCGTCGGGAATGAATCTGTCGATCGAAGCATTGACGCGTCTGGCATCGGTTGCCGGAGGATAAGCACATTGCACGATGCGTTCGGGCGCAAAGAAAGCGAGGGCCAGGATTCTCCGTCCTCGAAGGCGGCAGGGCTTCCGCTGCCTTCCCCATCGCGATGGGTTCGCGTCCAGTCCTCGGCCTACGATCTCATGACCACCTATGGTCTGGCCGCAATTTTGGTCCTGCTCTTTGTCGTGTTTTCCCTCACCATGCCCGACACGTTCCCGACCCGGTTCAATATCGAATCGCTCATCAGCGAGCAGGCCGTGACCGCGCTTCTGGCGCTCGCGGTGATGTTGCCAATGAGCGTCGGGCAGTTCGACCTCTCGGTCGGCTATTTTGTCGGGCTGGCACATATCCTGACGCTTGGGCTTCAGGTGCAGTTCGCTCTCCCCTGGCCGCTCGCCTGTGCCGCGGTGATTCTATCCGGAGTACTGCTTGGCATATTGAACGGTTGGCTTGTCACCCGCGTTGGGATCGATTCTTTCATAGCGACGCTGGGTACCGGCACGTTCGTCTATGGCGTCGCATCTTGGTACACCGGTGGGAAGCAAATTCTGGGGAATCTCAATAACGGTTTCTATGGCATCAACACGATGATTGGCACCGTCGTTCCATCCCCGGCGCTCTGCGTTGTCGTCGTGGCCATTCTGCTCTGGATTCTTCTCGAATATCGCCCGCTTGGGCGATTTTTCTACGCAATCGGGGCAAACCCGCGTGCGGCCGAACTCGTTGGCATATCACCGCGCCGTTACATTCCCTGGACCTTCGTGGGATCGGGGGTGATCACCGCGCTGGCAGGAATTTTTCTGGCTTCGGAGCTGCGTGTCGGGCAGACGTCGGTGGGCCCGGACTATCTGCTGCCGGCGTTCACAGGCGCGCTCCTGGGAGCAACGGCTATTCGCCCCGGGCGTGTAAACGTATGGGGCACGGTGATCGCCGTGATGCTTCTGGCGGTGATCGTGTCCGGCCTCGAGCAGACAGGCGCTGAGTTCTTTGTTGCTCCTCTGTTTAACGGCCTCATGCTCGTCACCGCCGTCGGACTCTCCATT
Organism: Acetobacteraceae bacterium; assembly: GCA_030044345.1. Taxonomy (GTDB): domain Bacteria; phylum Pseudomonadota; class Alphaproteobacteria; order Acetobacterales; family Acetobacteraceae; genus JAKAWQ01. The sequence goes on from JASHVY010000464.1 coordinate 18,006, forward strand.
TCTATGGCGCGGCGTCGTGCCAAGATCGCAGCGGCCGCAAACCTGGCGGCCGGAAGCGATGCCAGATGATGGCTCGGTCAACAGCCATTTCGTCCCGGCAAGCGCGCCGACCGGCGATCGGGGCAAGACCTTGGCGCGGTCCGCTCGATCACGTTCTGCGCTGCAAGCCCAACGAATGCCGAGAGGGAAGCGCATGGCTCAGTATCCTGGATCGGAAGCCGAACAGCGCGTGATGCCCGCAGCGCTCCTGGCTGCGGTGGAAGCCATTTTTTGCGCCTGCGATATGGTGGAGGACGACGCTCATCTCCTTGCTGCCTCGCTGGTAGAGGCAGATCAGCGCGGCATTCACTCGCACGGTACGCTGCGGGTGCCGGAATATGTCGGCAAGCTTACCACGGGCGGGGTTGATCCCAGGGGCCGCCCCGCCGTCTCGCACGAGGCGGGAAATGCCATCGTGGTCGACGGCGGCAACGCCATGGGCCAAATCGGCAGCGAGTTCGCGATGCGGGTCGCGATCGGCAAGGCAGCCACCAGCGGTGTGGCTCTTGCCGCCGTCGGACACAGCAATCACTGCGGGGCAATGGATCGCTGGGCCATGATGGCGTTGGCCCATGACATGATCGGCATCGCCGCGACGAATGCCCTTCCCACCATGGCACCGTGGGGCGGGGTCGAGAAGATTGTCGGGATCAATCCGCTGGCCATCGCTTTTCCCGCCGCCGAAGAGGCGCCTGTCGTGCTCGACGTGGCATTCGGGGCGACCGCGCATGGGAAAATTCGCGTCTATCATCAAAAGGGCCATCCCATTCCCGAAGGCTGGGCGTTCGATCGAGATGGCCGGCCGACCACCGATCCCGAAGCCGCGCTCGAAGGGCTGATCCAGCCGATCGGCGGGCACAAGGGTGTGGGGATCGCCATTGTGATCGGCATGCTTTCCACGCTGCTTGCCGGTGCGAGCTACGGCACCGAGCTTGGCAACATGATGGAAGGGCCGCGACCAGGCAAGGATGGGCATGTCTTTATAGCCATCAATATTGCTTCGTTTCTGCCGGTCGCCACATTCAAGGCACGGGTCGACGCGATCAGCCGCCAAATTCAAGCAAGTCGCCGACGTGAGGGTATCGGGCGCCTCTATCCACCAGGTCTGATGGAGGCCGAGTTTGAGCGGCGCTACGCGGTCGAAGGAATCCCACTCAACCGGGAGACGATTGCCGGCATTCTCGCCTCGGCCACGCAACTTGGCGTGGCCTTGCCCGATTTGGCCACGCCAGATCTCGCATGAGTTGTTACCGAAACGGCCCGTCAGCGCCATCGAAACGATGGAGCCTTCGAGGGACGAGGCTTTTGCGCCATCGCCGGATTCGATGGCGGTAAAGATGAGCATGCAGGACGGTCAGCCCGCGCGACTGCATCTGGAGGGCATATCCAAAAGCTTCGGCGGCATCCACGCGCTCGAAGGAGTCGGCTTTACGGTCGGCGCCGGTGCTGTCCATGCCCTGCTCGGCGAAAATGGCGCCGGCAAGTCGACCCTCGTAAAGATCCTCACCGGCGTTCATGCCCCGGATTCCGGTGTCGTGCTGCTCGATGGCATGCCATGCCATTTCCGCTCTCCGATGGAGGCGCGCCGGGCGGGCGTGGTCGCCGTCTACCAGGACCCGAAGGTCTTTCCCCATCTCGATGTCGCCGAGAACATCTTTATGGGCATCCACCCGACATCACGCCTCGGCACCGTGGACCGCCATCGCATGTATCGGCGGGCTCGCGAACTGCTGGCGGGACTTGGTGTGGAGCTCGATCCGGCCAGCCTGGTTGCCGGACTTTCGATCGGCGAGATCCAGTTCGTCGAGTTCGCTCGCGCAATGACTGAGGGGATGGCGCGGCTTCTGATCCTTGATGAGCCCACAGCATCGCTGACGCCGGCGGAAACGGGCCGCCTCTTCGCCGTGGTCCGTCGGTTGCGGGCGCGCGGATGCTCCGTGATCTTCATCTCGCACCGGATCGAGGAGCTCTCAGGCCTGGTCGATACGGTCACGGTGCTGCGCGACGGGCGCCATGTCGCCACCCTCCCGGCGGCGGGACTCGCAGAAGCAGAAGTCGTGCGACTGATGGTAGGCCGCGAGGCCGGAGCGCCGATCAATCGTGCGCGCGTGGTTGGCAAGGAACGGCTGCGCGTGGAGAGGCTCGGGCTTGCAGGCCGCTTCGACGACATCTCATTCGCGGTGCGCGCGGGGGAAATCGTAGGCCTTGCCGGGCTCGTCGGTGCCGGGCGTAGCGAGATCGCGCAAACGATCTTCGGTGTCAGTCGCCCGAGCGCGGGGCACGTGTTCGTAAACGGCCAGCCGGTGCATGTTCGCCGGCCTCGCCAGATGCTGGCGCTGGGTGTGGCCTATGTACCAGAGGATCGCGACCAGGAAGGTCTGATCACACCGCTCTCCATCACCCATAACCTTGTTTTGCCGATTCAGCGCCGCCTCGCGCGCGCCGGGATCCTTCGCCCGAGATTCGAGCGCCAGCTCGCCCAATCCGTCACCACGGATTTACAGATCCGCTCTGCCGGCGTCGACCAGCCGGTGGCTTCGCTCTCGGGTGGAAATCGCCAGAAGGTGGTGCTCGGCAAGTGGCTCGGGACCATGCCTTCGGTTCTCATCCTCGACGAACCGACGCATGGCATCGATGTCGGCGCCAAGGCACAGGTGCACGACATCATTGAGCGCCTCGCAGGGGAGGGGATGGCGATCCTCATGATCAGCTCCGACTTGCCCGAGCTGCTGCGCCTCGCCGATCGGATCCTGGTGGTGGCTGACGGGCGGATGATTCGTGAGTTCGCGCGCTCCGACGCGACACAGGAGGCGATCATGCAGGCGGCCACCACGCCGCGGCGGCGGGCAGCGGAATGAGCCGCAGCTCACAGGGGGGGATGGCTGAAGCGGGCAATTTCGGCACGCCGTTCTCCCACCTCGCTCGGCACATCGCCCTGCTTGAGAATAGAGTGCTGGGCGTCAGCGTTTTCCTCGGCCTGGTGGCCCTGTTCTTTTCGATTCTCGATCCACGCTTTGCGAACATCGCCAATGCCGACACGATCGCCCTCAACGGGTCGATCCTGGTCATCGTTGCCTGCGGCGAGGCGATCGTCGTGCTGACCCGCAACTTCGATCTTTCGGTCGGCTCGGTGGTGGCTCTCGCCTCCTATGTCGGCCTCGATATCGTCAGGCTACACCACTCTATCGGCCCGCCTCTCGTGATCGTGCCGATCTTGATTGGCGGATTGTGCGGCGCCGTCAACGGCCTGCTGGTCGCCTATGCCGGGGTACCATCGGTGATCGCGACGCTCGGCACGATGTCGATCTTCCGTGGGCTCGCTTATCTCTACGCCGCGGGCGCACAGATAAACGTCAAGGACCTGCCCGGCTGGGTGGTGGGGATCGCCGCGAGCCACGTGCTCGGCATCTCCGGGCTTGTTCTTACCGCCTTCGGCGTGGTGCTGGGCATCGGGCTCGGGCTACGGTACCTGCGTACGGGCCGGCAAATCTACGCGATCGGTTCGAACCCCGACGCGGCCCAGTTCTACGGCCTCAGCAAACCACTCATCGTCTTCCGCGCCTATCTGATCTGCGGTCTCCTGACCGGACTCGCCGCTTTCCTCTTCGGAGTGCGCGCCGGATACATCGTGCCGTACCTCGCGCAGGGGCTGGAGCTCACCGCTTTGGCGGCGGTGGTCGTCGGAGGCGTCAGCGTCCTCGGCGGCTCGGGCAATGTCGTGGGCGCGGCGGTAGGAGCCATTGCTCTCGCCACCATCAACAATGGCCTCATCCTCCTGGGCGCTTCCGATTTCACCCGCCAGTTCATCGAGGGCGCGGCGATTGTCGTTGCAGTCATCGTCGACGCCGTGCTCCAGGCGCGGCTGCGGACGCTGCTTGCGATGCTGCGCCGGAGCCGGAGAAAGCAATGATCGCATTGCGGCGATTCGGGTGGGAGTTCCTCCTGGCGCTCTTCGTCGTGATGGCCGGAACCACGGCGAGTCTGCTTTCGCCCTATTATCTTTCCTTTGGCCAGATTACCTATTCGCTCCAGCAGTCGATCGCCGTCATCGGCATCATCGCGGCCGGCCTCGTTCCGGTCATCATCGTTGGTGAAATCGACATCTCCCAGGCGGCGATGCTGGCATTCGGCAACATTCTGCTGGCGTTCTGCTCGGCGGCTCATCTTCCGGTTCTGTTTGCACTGGCGGCGGTGGTAATTCTCTGTACCGCGATGGGTGCCCTCAACGGCGTGCTCGTGACCGCATTTGCCCTGCCGTCCCTCGCCGTGACATTGGGAACGATGGAAGCCTATCGCGCGTTGGCACTGCTGGTGGGCGGCCACGGCGAATACGCGTCGTTTGGCACCGGCTATGTCTGGCTGGGCTCCGCAACGATCGCCGGCTCTGTTCCCATATCCCTTCTGTTCCTCGTGCTGATCTTCGGAGGTTTCTCTTTCCTCCTGCACGGCACCGTGTTCGGTCGTCTGGCCTTTGCCGTGG
>JASHVY010000465.1 GCA_030044345.1 Acetobacteraceae bacterium
CTTCGCGCCGCCCGGCAGCCATATTCCCGGCACCGGCATCACGCTCAAGCGCAGCCAGATCCGCGGCGTCGAGAGCGCCGGCATGCTGCTCTCGGTGCGCGAGATGGCGCTCGGCGAGGATCATGACGGGATCATCGAGCTGCCGCCCGATGCGCCCGTGGGCGAACCCTACGCGCATTGGGCCGGGCTCGATGATCCGCTGATCGAGATCGCGGTCACGCCCAATCGCGGCGATGCGCTCGGGGTACGCGGCATCGCCCGCGACCTCGCGGCTGCCGGGCTCGGGCGGCTCCTGCCTTGGGACGCCCCTCCCGTCCCGGGGCATTTTCCAAGCCCCCTTTCCTGGGCGATCGATTGGCCCGAGGCCTGCCCCTGGGTGCTCGGGCGCACCATCCGCGGCCTGCGCAACGGACCAAGCCCGCGCTGGCTTGAAGAGCGGCTGACCGCGATCGGACTCCGGCCGATCAACGCGCTCGTCGATATCACCAATTTCTTCACCTTCGATCTTGGGCGCCCGCTGCATGTGTTTGATACAGCGAAGATCGTGGGGCCCGTGCTCACGCTGCGCCGCGGTGGCCGCGGCGGCGGCGAGGTCTTTCGTGCGCTCAATGGCCGCGATGTCGCGGTCTCGGATCAGGACTGCGTCATCGCCGACGGCTCCGGCGTCGTCTCGCTCGGCGGCATTGTCGGCGGCGAGGCGAGCGGCTGCGACGAGGGAACGGCCTCCGTCTTCATCGAATGCGCGCTCTTCGATCCCGTCCGCATCGCGGAAACAGGGCGGCGTCTCGGCATCCTCTCCGATGCCCGCGCCCGCTTCGAGCGCGGGATCGACCCTGCGTTGATGCCGCATGCGGTGGAAGCCGCGAGCCGCATGATCGTCGATCTTTGCGGCGGCGAGGCAAGCAGCGTTGTCGCCGCCGGTGAAGAACCTCGCTGGCAGCGCTCGGTGCGGCTGCGCTTCTCGCGGCTTGCCGAGCTGGGCGGCCTCACCGTGCCGGCGGCGGACGCGGTCGGAATCCTGGAACGTTTGGGATTCACGCCCGAGAAGCGGGACGAAGCGTCCGTCACTGTCGCCGTGCCTTCCTGGCGGAACGACATTGCCGCCCGTATCGAGCTTGCCCTTGCCCCCGACCTTTCTTCCGAGGAGCAGGTGGCAATGGGCGAAGCTGTCGCCGCGATCGAGCCGGAGGTGGAGCTCGTCGAGGAGGTGCTGCGCATAAAGGGGCTCGACTCCATTCCGCCCGTCTCTCTGCCGCCGCGCGCTTCCGTGCCCGCCGCCGCGCTCGCGCCGCCCGAGGTACGCGCCCAGCTCGCGCGGCGGGTTCTCGCCGCGCGCGGACTCGCCGAATGTGTCGGCTTCAGCTTCGTCGCCGTGCGCGAGGCCGCGCTTTTCGGGCCCGCGCCGGAGACGCTCCGGCTCGAGAATCCGATCGCCGCCGATCTCGACCAGATGCGCCCGACTCCGCTCGTCTCCCTGGCGCTGGCGGCTCGGCGCAATGCCGCGCGCGGATTTCCCGATGCCGACCTTTTCGAGATCGGCCCGGCTTTTCTCGAGGCAGCCCCGGACGAGCAGTGCCTGATGGCCGCCGGTATCCGCGCCGGTGCGACGAAGCGGAGCTGGATCGCGCCATCGCGCCCGGTGGATGCGCTGGATGCCAAGGCCGATGCGCTCGCTTTGCTCGCCGCCCTCGGGGTGCCCGCCGAAGCCCTCATCCTGACATCCCCAGGAACGTTCCCGGGGGCTGATCAAGATGCTGCCCATTATCATCCGGGGCGCTCCGGACTCATCGGCCATGGGCCGAAACTTCCCCTCGGCCGTTTCGGAGAACTCCATCCGCGCTTGCTAGCCACGCTCGACCTGCCGCGGCCTTCCGTCGCCTTCGAGCTTTTTCTCGATCAGATCCCGGACCCGAAGCGCCGCGCCCGCCGTGCCCCGCCGGAGCTTTCGCCTTTTCAGCCGCTCTCCCGCGATTTCGCCTTCATCGTCGAGGAGAGCGTGCCGGCCGACTCCGTCCTCCGCGCCGCGCGTGGGGCCGAGCGCAGCCTGATCACGTCCGTCACCCTTTTCGACGTGTTCACGGGACCTGCCATCGGCGCGGGGAAGAAATCCTTCGGGATCGAGGTCGTTTTCCAGCCGCGCGAGCGCACCTTGACCGACGCCGAGATCGAGGCTTCCTGCCGGAAGGTGGTGGAAGCGGTCGCCAAGGCCACGGGTGCCGTGCTGCGCGGCTGACAAGCGCCTCGTTTTTCCTTATCCGTTCGCCATGACCGACATTCCGATCGCGCAGATCCGCAACTTCGCGATCATCGCGCATATCGACCACGGCAAATCGACGCTCGCCGATCGGCTGATCCAGGCGACCGGCGCGCTCTCCGAGCGCGAGATGGTGAGCCAGGTGCTCGACAGCATGGAGCTCGAGCGCGAGCGCGGCATCACCATCAAGGCCCAGACCGTGCGCCTCTCCTATCGGGCCAGGGATGGGCTGACCTATGCGCTCAATCTCATGGACACGCCCGGCCATGTGGATTTCGCCTACGAGGTCAGTCGCAGCCTTGCCGCCTGCGAGGGCTCGCTGCTCGTCGTCGATGCCTCGCAGGGCGTCGAGGCGCAGACGCTCGCGAATGTCTATCAGGCGATCGAGGCGGGTCACGAGATCATTCCGGTCCTCAACAAGATCGACCTGCCGGCGGCGGAGCCCGAGAAGGTTCGCGAGCAGATCGAGGAGGTGATCGGGCTCGATGCTTCCGGCGCGGTCCCGATCAGCGCCAAGACCGGCCTCAATATCGAGGCGGTGCTGGAGGCGCTGGTCACCCGCCTGCCGCCGCCGGTCGGGGACGCGGCTGCGCCGCTCACCGCCCTGCTCGTCGATAGCTGGTACGACCCCTATCTCGGGGTCGTCATCCTGGTCCGCGTCAAGGATGGCGTGCTTCGCCGCGGCGAGCGCATCCGTATGATGTCCACTGGCGCCGTGCACACGATCGAGCGGATCGGCGTCTTCACCCCGAAGATGCAGCCGGCGGACGATCTCGCCCCCGGCGAGATCGGCTTCATCACCGCCGCGATCAAGACGGTGGCCGATTGCCGCGTCGGCGACACGATCACCGACGACCGCCATCCGGCGACAACACCGCTGCCCGGCTTTCGCCCCTCGGTGCCGGTCGTCTGGTGCGGGCTCTATCCCGCCGATGCCGATGATTTCGAGAAGCTCCGGGAGAGCCTGGCGAAGCTTCGGCTCAACGATGCGAGCTTCCATTACGAGCCGGAGACGTCCGCCGCCCTTGGCTTCGGCTTTCGCTGCGGCTTCCTTGGCCTTCTTCATCTCGAGATCGTGCAGGAGCGCCTGCACCGCGAGTTCGGGCTCGAGCTGATCGCGACCGCGCCTTCGGTCGTCTATCGCATCCATCTTACCAACGGCACGGTCCAGGAGCTGCACAACCCGGCCGACTGGCCGGACGGCAGCATGATCGATCATATCGAGGAGCCGTGGATCAAGGCGACGATCCTGGTCCCCGACGATCATCTCGGCGCGGTGCTGACCCTCTGCAACGAGCGGCGCGGCCAGCAGGTCGATCTCACCTATGTCGGCAACCGGGCCATGGCGGTCTATCGCCTGCCGCTGAACGAGGTGGTGTTCGATTTCTACGACCGCCTGAAATCGGTCTCGCGCGGCTATGCGAGCTTCGATTACCAGATGGACGGGTACGAGACCGGCGATCTCGTGCGCATCACGATCCTCGTCAATAGCGAGCCGGTGGACGCGCTCTCCTTCATCGCCCATCGCTCGGCGGCCGAGGCGCGCGGGCGGGCTATCTGCGCGCGGCTCAAGGACCTCATCCCCCGCCAGCTCTTCAAGGTGGCGATCCAGGCCGCGATCGGCGGACGCATCATCGCCCGCGAGACGCTTGGCGCGCTCGCCAAGGACGTCACCGCCAAATGCTATGGCGGCGACATCACCCGCAAGCGCAAGCTTCTGGAGAAGCAGAAGGAAGGCAAGAAGCGGATGCGCCAGTTCGGCAAGGTGGAGATTCCCCAGTCGGCCTTCCTCGCGGCGCTCAAGATCGACGCCTGAGCCGGAAGCTACGGCGCCGCCGTCCGCCGCCCGTGATCCGGCGACGTCACAATTCATTCACGCGCCGGTGTCAGGCTTAGCCGTTAGGGGTAACCTTCTCATTCAACGCTCTGCGGAAAGATCATGACACGACAGGCTCTCCTGCTTTCCACGGCGGCCGGCATGCTCGCGGCCGGCGCATTGATCTCCGGATTCGGCGCCCGGACCCACCGCGCGCTGGCCGCAACCCCGCAAGCGGATCCGGCGGCAGGCGCGACGGCGCCGGCGAGCCTCACTGGCCCGGACCCGGCCGATGCGATGTCCACGGCCACGCCGATCAAGCATCTGGTGGTGATCTTCCAGGAGAACGTTTCATTCGATCATTATTTCGCTACCTACCCGAACGCCGCCAATCCGTCGGGTGAGCCCGAATTTCACGCCGTTGCGGGCACCCCCTCCATCAACAATCTCGTGACCGCTCGCCTGCTGACGAACAATCCCAATTCTACGAATCCGGCAAACGGCGCGGACGCCGCCGAGCCGTTCCGGCTCGATCGCACCCAGGCCGCAACGGCCGACCAGAATCACAACTACACGCGGGAGCAGCAGGCCTATAACGGCGGCAAGGCCGACCTTTTCCCGAAATATACCGGCAAGGGCACGCCGGGCGCCGTCGGCGCCTTCGGAACCCGGGGCCAGGTGATGGGCTATTATGACGGCAACACCGTCACCGCGCTTTGGAACTACGCTCAGCACTTCGCGCTGAGCGACAACGCCTATACCAACACCTATGGCCCCTCCACACCGGGTGCGCTCGAGGTCGTCTCCGGCCAGGCCAACGGCATGCGCATCATCGCCACCACGAAGAAGCCGTTCACGCTTGGCTCCACTTCCTACTATATCAAGGACGGAGCGGGCGGGTTCACGATGATCAGTGACGTCGATCCCGCTTACGATGTCTGCTCCAATCCGAAAGACCAGGTGATGATGGGGGGCAGGAACATCGGCGACCTGCTCAATGCGGGCGGTGTCACCTGGGGCGGCTTCATGGGCGGATTCGATCTCGGCTCGAAGAACGCCAACGGCAGCACCGGCTGCAAGCGCAGCACCTATTCCTCTGTCGTGCGCACGACGGTCGTGGATTATATCCCGCATCACGACTGGTTCCAGTACTATGCCTCCACCGCGAACCCGACCCATGCCCGCCCGACCTCGCTGACCGCGATCGGCTACAGCTTCGATCATGACGGCAGGCGCGATCCCGCAAACCACGAGTATGATCTTCAGGATTTTTACAATGCCGTGAAAGCGGGCAATTTCCCTGCCGTCTCCTTCATCAAGATGCCGGCCTACCAGGACGGTCATGCCGGCTACTCGGACCCGCTCGATGAGCAGACCGGGGTCGTCACTTTGATCAATTTCCTCGAGCAGCAGCCGGACTGGAAGAACATGGCAATCGTCGTCACCTGGGACGATTCGGACGGCTGGTACGACCATGCCTTCACCACACCCACCAACCCTTCCTTCAACAAGAAAGCCGATCAGCTCGATGGTCCCGGCAAATGCGGCAGCGGAACACCGCTTCCGGGCATAGAAGGCAAGCCAGTCAATGGAAGATGTGGTCCGGGAACGCGTCTGCCCTTCCTGGTCATTTCGCCCTGGGCCAAGGTGAATGACGTGAGCCATACGCTCATTTCCCAGGCATCGGTCATACGCTTTATCGAGGACAACTGGCTCAAGGGTGAACGGCTGGGCGGCGGCTCCTTCGATGCGGCCACCGGCTCGATCGTGGATATGTTCGACTTCTCGTCCGCCGGCGGCCACACGCCACCGCTCTTTCTCGACGCGGTGACCGGCACCGAAGTCACCAAACCGTAACGCCCCGACGAGCGGCGCAGCGTCGCTCTGCAAAATCTGATCGCCGGCCCGTCAAGCATCCTGTCCTCGAAGTTGGTCGCATTTCGCGACGAACGGAGAGGATAAGCAGGCCACTAGAGCGTGATGATTTTAGGTCATCACGCTCTAGATTTGCTTTCTCGATCAATTTCATGGCTTTGACGAATCAGAAAGCGGTTCCATCAAAACCATGTCGATCGAGCTCCGTTTTTTTGATTCATTTTATATTTTTAGCGGATTCCTTCGCGATCCCGGCAGGAGTCATATCGATCCAGGGATCGCGACGCGCTGGCCGCCTTGCCGAGATGTCAACGAAATGCTCCGGTTCCGCCGGACGTGATATCGATCGGGACACGGAAGACAAGAAACGCACCGGCAAGCAGAACGGGGCCGCCATGCATGAGATCGATATCGGAATCGTGCGGCTTCGATTCGACACAGCTTCGTCATAATTGATTCACGCGCATCATTTCGATTTTGCGGCTAGGTGTCGCCTGCGTCTTCGCCATTTTTTCCGGGAAAATCATGACAAGACAGAAGCTCCTGCTGTGCACGACAGCTTGCGCCCTCATGGCCGGCGCTTTGGTGACCGGCCTCGGCACATTCGCTTCGCGTTCACTCGCCGCTCCGGCGTCACCGGCGGGCGCGACCGAGCCGGCGTTTTCAGGCGGCCCGGGCACGGCCGATTTCCTGCCCACGGCGACGCCGATCAAGCATGTGGTGGTGATCTTCGACGAGAACGTTTCGTTCGACCACTACTTCGCGACCTATCCGAAAGCTCTGAACACGCCGGGCGAACCTCCCTTTCATGCCCTTCCCAACACACCCAAGGTCAATAACCTCGTCACCGCCAATCTGCTGACGAACAATCCCAACGATACGAATCCGGGGAACGGCGCCGGCGAGACGAATCCGTTCCGGCTCGACCGCACCCAGGCCAACACTGCCGACCAGAACCACGGC
>JASHVY010000047.1 GCA_030044345.1 Acetobacteraceae bacterium
CCATTGGCAGAATGGATGGCATGGCGGCTGGAATGGGGGCTGGCATGGCGGTGGAAACCATGGCGGCTGGTGGCGCCATTGACTGCCTGTTTCGGGATAGAGTTGATCGCGGTGAAGGCGCGATCCTTCCGCGATTGGGCGGAGTGCATTTTCCCTTTTGCATTCTCCTATCAGAATCAGGAGAATTTTCATCGGCCGATTTCTCGCCGCATTCGGGGGCAAGATAATTCGGCAGGTTCCAAGGATTGCAGGAAATGAAATCAGCCGTCGTGGCTTTTTTCCTTCCCGTCCTGCTCATCTCCGCAGCCCAGGCGCGGCCGCCGGCGGGCGCCGATCCGAACAGCCCGCTCGGCCAATGGTACAATTCCCTGCGCCAACCGCAGGACGGCATAAGCTGCTGCTCGCTCGCCGATTGCCGTCCGGTGGAGATGCAGCTTGGCAAGGATCATTACTGGATCTTTGTCGGCAGGCAGTTTACCGCCGGGCCGAACAAATGGATGCAGGTGCCGGACAATGTCATCCTGCACGTGCCGAACAATGCCGGCCAGCCGGTCGCCTGCTGGTCTCCCGAATCCGGTCTCCTCTGCTTCGTCCCTGGGCCGGAGACGTGAGCGCTTCATTGGTTGGCTCAAGACCGATTGAGAATGCGCTGTGGTGAGTCGGAAGCGCCGGAGGCGCTGGTCCAGCGCGGCTTTCGAGAACCGGAGCGGAGCGGCCTTGAGATCAATATGGCTTCTGGCGGATCAGCGCAGCGATCCGCCAAAGCCATGAAATTGATCGCCAAAACAAAAAAACCGTGAGCACCGGAAGCGCAGAAAGACTCGCCGGACGACCACCACAGTCGCGTTCTCGACGGTCTTTCAGCGGAGCAGGCCGCGCTGGGCCAAATTGCGCATCAGCGCTGCCGTGGCGAAGCGCCAGGGCTCGCAGGTCTCGGCCGACGCCATGCGGTTGACGAGCCGCCCGAGCTTCGGTGTGGCGATCGTGACGATATCGCCCATCACATGGGTAAAGCCCTTGCCCGCCTCGCCGCGGTCGGCGGTGGGCGCGAACATGGTGCCGAGGAAGAGCACCGCGCCGTCGGGATATTGATGCTCCGGTGAGAAGAGTTGTGAAGCAAGATCGGCAGGATCGCGGCTGATCTTCGCGATGGAGGAGACATCTTCGAGCCGGAATCCATCCGGACCTTCGACCGTGACCGAGACGGAGGTTCGGCGGATCTCATCGAGATCGAAGCGATCATCGAAGAGGCGGAGAAACGGCCCGATCGCGCAGGAGGCATTGTTGTCCTTGGCCTTGCTCAGAAGCAGTGCAGACCGGCCCTCGAAGTCGCGCAGATTGACATCGTTGCCGAGGCTCGCCCCGACGATCCGTCCGCTCGAGGCGAGGACGAGCACGACTTCCGGCTCGGGGTTGTTCCAGGAGGATTTCGGGTGGAGGCCCGCTTCCATGGCCGTGCCCACGGCGGACATCGGCTGCGCCTTGGTAAAGATCTCGGCATCTGGCCCGATCCCAACCTCCAGATACTGGCTCCAGGCGCCCTCCCGGAGCAGCACGGACTTGAGCGAAGCGGCCTCGGCGGAGCCTGGGCGGAGCTTGGCGAGGTCGGCGCCCACCAGGCGCGTCACCTCCGCCCGGATGGAGGCGGCCGCGGCGAGATCGCCGCGCGCGCGCTCCTCGATCACCCGCTCGAGCAGGGAGACGACGAAGGTCACGCCAGCCGCCTTGATCGCCTGGAGATCGATGGGCGTGAGCAACCAGGGCTTCTGCCGGTCGCGACGCTCGGGCGGCGTGTTGGCGAGCAGCGAGGCGACGGACCCGATCGGCTCGCCCGCTTCTGCGCGGAGCGCGGCGGCCGGATCCGGGGCCTCGCACAGATCCCGCATGGTCGGGAAGGATGCGGAAACATCATAGAGATGGCCCGCGCGCACGGCTGCGACCGAGGGTCCCCCAAGCTCCGGCCGCCATACGCGCGCCGCAAGGGCCGCATCCGCTTCATCCTCCGGCAGCACGTCCCTCGCGGCCTCTTCGAGCGCAATCATTCCCCTCTCCCTTGCTGGCGCGCGCGTGGCGCCCTTGGGCGCCCTTGGCGGCCGGTATTCTTTTGCGGCCCCCACTCTTTCTCAACGGGGGTTCTTCTCGGGGGGGTCTTTCTCGCACGGCCTTTTCGCGGCGCCACCACGCCGCCGGTTGACAGGGGCAAGAGTCGCGGAGTAACCCCCCGCGCCGCTTTCCTCGGCACCCCGCCACATCCGCGCCGGCCCATCCGCTGGAAATCTCCCCCTGGGAACCTCGATATCCATGAACGCTTTCCTCTTCCCCGGCCAGGGAAGCCAGTCCGTGGGCATGGGAAGCGAGCTTGCGGCCGCTTTCCTCACGGCCCGCGAGGTCTTCGAGGAAGTGGACGAGACGCTTCATCAAAAACTTTCGACGCTGATGTTCGAGGGGCCCGCCGAGGAGCTGACGCTGACCGAGAATGCCCAGCCCGCGCTGATGGCCGTCTCGCTCGCCGTGCTCCGCGTGCTCGAGCGGGATGCGGGGATCGCGCTCAAGGACCGGGTGCTGGTCGTCGCCGGCCATTCGCTCGGCGAGTTCAGCGCGCTTGCCGCCGCGGGCAGCCTGACCATTCCCGCGGCGGCGCGGCTGCTCCGCCGCCGCGGGGAGGCGATGCAGCGCGCGGTTCCGCCGGGGGAAGGCGCGATGGCCGCGCTGATCGGCGCCGAACTTGAGCAGGTGAGCGCGATCTGCACCGAGGCCGAGGCAGGGCCGGAGGGACAAGAGGTCGTCGCCGTCGCCAACGACAATGGCGGCGGGCAGGTGGTGATCTCCGGCGCGCGCGAGGCGGTCGCCCGTGCCGCGGCGCTTGCCAGGGAACGCGGCGTCAGGCGGGCGATGATGCTGACGGTCTCCGCCCCCTTTCATTGCCCCTTGATGGAGCCGGCGGCGAGCGTCCTTGCCGAAGCGCTCTCCGAGACCGAGCTCAAAGCCCCTATCGTGCCGATCGTCGCTAATGTGACCGCCCAGCAGACGAGCGATGCGGAGGAAATTCGCGCCCTTCTCGTGCAACAGGTGACGGGGCTGGTGCGCTGGCGGGAGAGCGTGATGACGATGCTCGGCATGGGGGTGGAGAATTTCGTCGAGCTCGGCGCGGGCAAGGTGCTCTCGGGGCTGGTGCATCGCATCGTACCGGATGCTGCGGTGCACGCCGTGGGCACGCCGGCCGAGATCGAGGCCCTGGTCAAAATACTTTAGAGGGACGGGGAGAGGTCGCGATGTTCCGACTCGACGGCCAGACAGCGCTCGTCACCGGCGCCTCGGGCGGCATCGGTGCGGCGATCGCCCGCGCCCTGCATGGCCAGGGGGCGCGGGTGGTGCTCTCCGGCACGCGCACCAGCATTCTCGCCGAGCTTGCCGAGACGCTGGGCGAAGGCGCCTTCGTCTCCGCCGCCGACCTGAGCCAGCCGGACGCGGCGGAGACCTTGGTCGCGGCGGCGGAGTCGCTCGCCGGGCCGCTTGGGATCCTTGTCAACAATGCCGGCTTCGCGCGGGACGGGCTTGCGCTCAGAATGGGCGAGGCGGATTGGCAGGCCGTGCTGGAGGTCGATCTTTCCGCCCCCTTTCGCCTGGCCCGCGCGGCGCTCAAGGGCATGCTGCGGCGGCGCGCGGGGCGCATCATCAATATCGGCAGCATCGTCGGCACCACCGGCAATGCCGGCCAGGCGAACTATGCGGCCGCCAAGGCCGGTCTCATCGGCCTGACCAAGGCCCTGGCCCAGGAGGTCGGTTCGCGGGGGATCACCGTGAATGTCATCGCGCCCGGCTTCATCGATACCGCCATGACCGCGAGCCTGCCCGAGGCGCAGCGCGCGCGTCTTGCCGAGCGCATTCCGCTCGGCCGATTCGGCACGCCGGAGGACGTGGCGGCTTCCGTGGTTTATCTTGCCTCGCCGGAGGCCGGCTGGATCACCGGCGCTACACTGCATGTCAATGGCGGAATGGCCATGCCATGACGGTGCCGGCGACGGTCCGTGTTGGCGGCTGCAATGAAACCATGCTAAGCGGCCGGCCTGCGCCGTCCGCAAGCAGGATTGCGGCGCCGATTGGGGGCTGTCCCGTCGGGCAGGGAGTGAGGGCCGGCCCACAGGCGCCGGCATGAAGGAGCGGGAGAGCTGATGAGCGAGATCGCC
>JASHVY010000466.1 GCA_030044345.1 Acetobacteraceae bacterium
GCATCAGGCGCTCCCGCTCCTCGCGGGAAAGTGCGGCCACTGCGGGGCTCGTTGCCGGCGATGCCGCATCGGCCGCTTCGAACAAGCGATCCAGCAGGGGCGCAAGCGGGGCGGTGGCCAAGGTGGCCAAGGTGGTCGAGGTGGTGGTCATGCCGATGTCTCCGGTCCGGATTGAGTGCGCCCTTGCGCAGGGCCAGAAATACGACTAATTCGTCAGGTTTCCTATTCGCATTGCTGAGCGCCGCCATGACCGATCGCCAAAAAGCCCGGATTTCCTCGCGAAAACAGCCCAAGCAGGCCCGCTCGGCAGACCTCGTCGCCGCCGTTCTGGATGCCGCTGTTCAGGTTTTGGCGAAGGAAGGCGCGCAGCGCTTCACCACGGCGCGAGTGGCGGAGAAGGCCGGCGTCAGCGTCGGATCGCTCTATCAGTATTTCCCGAACAAGGTGGCGATCCTCTTTCGGCTCCAAAGCGACGAATGGCGGCAGACGAGCGAGTTGCTGCGCGGTATCCTCGAGGACGCACGGAGACCGCCGCTTGAACGGTTGCGCATCCTCGTCCACGCCTTCATCCGCTCGGAATGCGAAGAAGCCGCGGTGCGTGTGGCGCTCGATGATGCCGCCCCTCTCTATCGCGACGCCCCCGAGGCGAAGGAGGCGAGAATATCGGGAACCCGCGCGCTCCACGCCTTCATGCGCGAGGCGCTGCCCCAGGCCTCGGAGGCAACCCGTGCCTTGGCCGGCGACCTGATCACGGCGACGCTGAGCCAGGTGGGAAAGCAGTTTTCGGAAACCCATCGAACCCCTGCGGAGATCGAAGCCTACGCCGATGCCATGGCCGATATGTTCTGCGCCTATCTCGGAGCCCTCGGGCGCTGCTGAGACAAACGCTCGGTTCGTCGCTGCGGCGATCGAAAATCAACCCATCGATGCCGATACTTGCCGAAACCGAACAAGTCGCGGGTCGTCGGAATTCCCAGCCGAAATCAAGAACGCAATTTCCGGCAGATTGGGCACACGGTGTTCGCGCTTGCGCGGAAAAGATTCGGCTCGCTCGATCGAAAAATCACCGCGGCTCGAAATGACCGGGCAGAAGCGAGTGCATTGCAGGGTAGGGTGGGATAGGGATAAAGCTGCGCGTTCCAGGCGATGATGTTGCGGCAATCGTTCTCGATCGTTCTCGATGGTTCTCGTCTTCCGCCTTCCCCGGCGCGGCCCGGCAGTCGATCATCGGTCGGCCGCGCGTTCAGAGTCGGTCGAGAAAGGCGCGGCAGGCTTCGGCAACAGCATCCGGCGCCTCGAGCGGGGAAAGGTGACCGACCCCGTTCAGCACGCGAAAGGTCGTGTGTGGAAGAAGGCATGCAAAGATTTCTCGCAGCGCGGCCTCATGCTCGACCTGATCGCGATCGCCGATGACCACCGTCACCGGCATGGTCACCGCATCACATCCGGCGCTGATATCCTTGATCATGCCGTTTTCGGTCCAGGCTCGTTTCGCACCGGCCACGCCCCGCAATGTGTCCTCGATCACGCGCTCACGCAGTTCGCGTGGCAACGGGCTGCCGGCCAGCACGGAAAGTGCCTGCAGCACGCCCTCACGGGAACCATAGGAAGCCAGCATGGCCGTGCGCTGCTCTTCCGGTACCGGCATTGGGGTGGGTGGGGCGGGCGCTATGAGGATGAGACCCAGAAGCCCCTTCGGCCTGCGCGCGGCAACGATCTGCGCCACCTTGCCGCCCATCGAATGACCGACCAGCACATAGCGCGCCAGCCCGAACGCATGGACAACGGCCTCGACATCGTCGGCCATCGCTGCGAGATCGTACCGTCCTTCCGTCGCGACGGAATTGCCCCAGCCGCGCTGATCGAGCACGATCACGCGGCGTGTCTCGCCGAGCCGGTCAACGACGCCTTGCCATGTTCGCGACGAACCGCCCCAATAATGCAGGAAGATCAGCGCCGGTTCCGCGCCGCCGCTTTCCGTGAGATGGATGGCTGCGCCGTTCGTATTGACGATACGATCTGACATCGGGGCACCTCGCTGCCCGGGCAATATATCGGGTCAACACGACGAAATGGGCTGGGTCATCGACCCGGCCCAATTCCTTCAATTGGGTATCTCAATCCTGCCAGGCGTGGTCCTGAAACGGCGCATCGAGGGGCGGCCTGGTGATGCTGCCGGTGTAGTTCGTGATCGTGGACGCAGCAACCGCGGCGATCACTTCAAGGAGGTGATCCTCGCCGAAACCCGCCGCAAGGAATCGATTGATGTCCTCGTCGTCGAGATGTCCGCGCTTTTCGATCATCGTCTTCGCCAGGCCCGACAGCGCGGCGAATTTGCTGTCCTTCGGCAGGCGAGCCTCACGAATGGCCTGCACGTCCGCCGGATCGATCCCTTCCTTGAGCGCCAGCGCCGTATGAAATGCGGCGGCCCATGTGCTGCCGTTGGTCACCGCGTCGGTGAGCAGAACGATCTGGACCTGCGCTTCCGTGAAGCTGCCGCCATGCACCTTCCCGAACAGACCGACAAGGCTGTCGATCAGGATCGGAGAAGTCGACATAGCCCCGATGAGGTTCGGGATCATGCCGAACGCCGATTGCAATTGCTGCAGCGCCGGCTTCGAGCGTTCCGGGGCGGATTCCATGGTATGAACGGGAAAGGTCGTCACGTGCGTCACTCCTTGTTCATGGCGATTGCTCGATCGATTTGGCGATGGGGCTATCGGCGTTTGCGCCAATAGACCCTCGGTTCTCGCCAAACAGGGCCCGGTGCCGGCGGGGTCATTCTCCGCCCGCGGCTGGAACGGTGATGCCGAGTTTGGCGGCGACGCGCCGTGCGGTTTGTTCCCGCTGCG
>JASHVY010000467.1 GCA_030044345.1 Acetobacteraceae bacterium
CTTGTGGCCGTGACGTTGGACATCGGGTCGACTGCGGTCGGCCATCGACGTCTCGATCACTTGATCGTCTATAACGAGGCTTAGCTTGGTGGCACGGTCGGGTGTCGTCGCGTCGTAAACCCAGCCAATAACCTCGGATTCTGTGAGTTTGTCGACGAAACCGATAAACGGTCCGGCTTGCTTTTTATCTTTGGCCTGTTCGCGCTCCACCCCGGGTTGGTCGTGGGATCGCGTTTGCTCCGACATTTGTTAACTCCAGGGCAGGGGGCGAAGTGTTACGGTGACGGAGCGCTCTGCCCGACTATATCCGGTGCTGAGCTGGCTACGCGTGTTTTTGATCTCGCAAGTGGTCAACGCGATTTCGGTAGGTTTCGCTGACGTCGCGCTGACCCGCTGACGCGTACATCGCAAACTTGGATCAGCCAAATTGGCCGGGATATCTTGGTACATTTGGGCGGGATGGCGATGTGATCAGATCTGCCGTCGTTTTCGTTGATATGAAGCTCGGTTTTGGTAAGGCCAGTCAGGGAATCGACCGTCGAAGTTCATCCGGTCCGGTCCGCTCGGTGGTGTGCTCACGGTTACGCGGCAGTTTTGCCCGGACCCGCCACGGCGCACGATCGTACTCTGATTATCATTTTCCTCACGTATGGATATTGAGGTTATTGGCATTGGAGACGCCGACGAAGGTGATTTTGGTACCGTCGGAGAGGTTGAGGGTGGTATTGCCGGAGGCGGAGGAGATGGAGCTTATGGGTGTGGCGCCGTAGTCCTGGAGGGTGACGGTATCGCCGTGGTGGTAGTTGAGGACGGTGTAGGATTTGTCTGGGTTGGTCATGCCTTTGATGAACTCGAAGTTCATGGTGCCGGCGCCGCCGCTCATGAGATCGCCGCCGAGGCCGGCGATCATGAGGTCGTGACCGGTCCCGCCATAGAGCGAGTCGAGGCCCTGGGAGTTTGCGCTGGTGAGCGTTTCGTTGCCCGCGCCGGCGATGAGATGGTCGCCGAGACTGCCGCCCGCGGCGAGCGTGTCGTTCGGGCCCCCGCCGAAGATCGTTGCCTGGCCGGCGCCGCCGGTGATCGAGTTGTGACCGGCGAGGCCGCCTTCGAAGAGGCCGCCGCCGACGCCACCATCGACGGTGACGCTGCCGAGGCCGCCGATCACGGTGGAGGGCGCGGACCCATTGATGAACTGTAGCTTGGCGAAACGGTCGGTCAGGAGAACGGAGTCGTTTCCGGTCACGGAAATAGTGTCGGAGCCGGAGGCGGCATTGACCGTGTCGTTGGTGCCGGAAAGGCTGACCGAGTCATTGCCGGAGCCGAGCTCGACACGGTTTGAGCCGCCCCCCGGGCTGACGGTGTCATTGCCGGAGAGGGCATTGATCGTGTCGTTGCCGTCACCGCTGACGATCAGATAGTTCCCGCCGCCGAAGAGCGGGGTGCTGATTACGTTGTTGCCGGCACCGGCGACCACGGTGCCGGAGCCACCGCCGGTGTTGAAATCGATGCCGACGGTGGAGGTCATCAGAGTGACGTCGCCATGGCCGCCATTGCCCACGACATCGATGCGGTGGTCGGTGTCAATGATGGTGTAGGTGTAGCCGGACGGCACATGAACGGGTGAGGTGATGCCCTGACCCGTCTCGACGATCGCAAATGCGCCGACATAGCCGGGCGGCACGGGCGGGGCGGGCTGATGATGTCCCTCGCCGGGGGGGAAGAAATTGAGGACCCATCGGTCCAGGTTCGATCCCACCGCTGAAGTCTGAGGATCGCCGGGCGGGTCCGAAGGGAAGAGGGTGAAAATCTCCTTGCCGGTTTCCGACGCGACGATGAGCGGCTGCAACAACTGCTGAACGAGCTGATACTCTGAGCTCGGGAAGGGAATATTGAGATTGAAGCTTGTTCCCGAGGGGATCGAAACATCGGGCATGAGCGTCACTCCTCTATCCAGGCATTATTGGGGCATCATTGGCTCTTATCGTTTGAAGCGAGGCGCGCCGATGGGGCGCGCAGGATTTCTGCCGTCGGCACCTATGATAAGAAGCGAATTCGTCCCGCAGGCGCTTCGCTTCCACCAGGAGCCGAATTGATCTCGCGGAAGCCGCGAAGCGTTTCCTTACCGATGGCGACCGTTGGCTGCGGCGGGAAACAGAGCATCATTTGTGTCATATCGTGGCCCGGCGACGGATCCGGCCGCGCTCCAAATGAAGCCGTCGGGCGTCCATCGAGGGAAGGGCGAGCTCGAATGCCCGCATGCCGCGCCAGGGAGACCGCCTGGGCTGATATTCCTCACCTGCCCCGTCGCCACAAAGATATGTCTTCAAGGAGGGCTCCCGGTTCGGACCGTAACATCAACCAGAACACATTCATAACAATAGCGAACGGTAAACGTTCGATCAACGAAATTCGCAGCAAAATCCAACAATCTCTTTATAGTAACGAATGATCGCGGAATGGAGCGCCTGGCTGCCGTCGATCGACCGGCCGGGCTGGCGCAAGCCAAAACGGCGATACGAAATACAAATGATGAGACATCGTGACGATTACGCGCCTATCTGTTGCAATTGATACTGTCCCTGGCTCTGACCTGCCTCAAAAATCCACACTGGTTTCGGGCTTTCAACGTCGGGCGCGCGAAGATCAACGGCTCTCGTGTCGGAAGTCGCATCCGGATCCCCGAGTCCACAAAAAGCCACGAGCCAGCCGTCTCAATTTTCTGTATGACCCCGCTTCCATCAAACCAACAGCCAACCACACCTACCCCAGATTCCCCCAAACTCACCAGGCTGGGCTGCAAAAAGACCGCGCGGGGGGCTTTCTGGATCGCTGGCTGGCTGGGCGCTGAGGCAACCGACGAAGAGCCCGTTCGAGTCTCGGTCGCCTCCATCAACGCGTCGGCCAAAGTTTGTTCGTTACGGCATTTTCCCAATCATGCCCCGATTGGAATTCGGTTGGTTATGAGGCATCGCATATATCCGGAAATCGCTTCGATTCCTGGTTCCATCGCCCGCTGTATGTCGGGCCTAATCCGGAGCACTCTGAATTGGGGGCCATCGTCTATAATCTGAAACAAGGCGAGAATGGGCTGGTACCGTGAACGCCGGTAATCATGAATAATGACTGTCGTTCCCGAATGAGAAAGGATTGCTGCGATCAGCGCGCACTCCATGCGTCGGCGTCCATCGATGTAGATCAGATCGAACTGAGCCCCAAGGCTTAGGGGATAGGTGGCATAATTCAGTTCGGGATCACGCTGGCTCCGGCCCGGCCCTTGCAGATCGACCGCCTTCAACCGAACGCAGCGGGGCAGCTCGCGATCGGCAAAGATGGCTTTTTGATAGGCGCTGTTTTCGTCCAAGGAAAGCAATAGTTCGGACGACCATCGCTCGGCGTAGTCCGCCAACAGTTGCGTCGTTATCCCGCTGCCCCATTCGAGAATGCGACGAACCGGGAGGGTCACATGGCTATCCAAGATGCGGGCGAGTTCCGAGAGATAATCCGCCCCATAGGCATCCGGATCGATACGGCGGCTACTCAGATTGAAGCCATATTGCGAAGCGCTTCTCTGCTTCAGGTTCGAACGACGGTTTGCAGAGTGTGTGGGGGCAAGAAAGGATGGATTTTCCTGGGAGCTGGACATGCCTATGGTCCTCTTGGTTCGGGGACGCAGTGTGTGTACCGTTGTTCCGGACACGGCGAAAAGGTAGGACGAAAGAGGTTCATCCACTCAAAAGCACGGCAAAACACGTTTGGATATGAACGGCTTCGCATCATCCGGGCAATTGCAAAACTATCCCCGTGCCATGGCGCCGCGGCATGAGGCATCGGCATGATGATGTGGGCTATTGCCCTCCGCAGCCGGAAGCCCGGCAAGCTGAGAATTGTCGTCAGATCGCGAATTGGCCGGACCGAGCCTGTCAGGCGCGGCAATCGACGCGTGGGATATTGCATCGTCTCAGCAGGCCGCTGGAAAAGGGGGGACAACAGGCACCATCTTATTGCTGCCTGTTGGTTGACATGTTGCAGACAGGGGCAACCGGAGAGTTCCCTCGGCAAGAATTGAGAACGGCCGGGATTTGATCGCCCGAACAATTCTCCAAGTCTGACCTCGATGTCCGTGGCCCGGCCGGTGTTGATTCGCCCAGTGTTGATTCTTGGGGCCGACTTTGCGGAATAATCGCCAGTTCTTCTCCTCCGCGCCTTCGATGGCACGGTAGAGTTGAGCCGGGCCGGCGATGTACCGTCGGTATGGCTTGCGTCATTCGTCCGCCGTTCGGCTCACAGCCGGTGCCGGCTGCAGCACGGGCTGGCCGAGATAAGTGGCAGCCTCTTTCAGACCTTGGCTTTCAGCTCTCTCGAGCCATCGCCGCGCCTCCGCCGGATCTCGCACACCTGCTGTCCCGTTCAGGTAGTATCGGCCCAGCATCAATTGGGCATGGCCGTGCCCACGCTCTGCCGCCGCCAGGAACCAACGGGCCGCGCGCGGCCGGTCAGGAACAATATCGTGCCCACCTCCATAAAGCGCGCCAACGGCGAACATCGCGCCCACATGTCCCCGCTGTGCCGCCTTCTGATAAAGACGCAACGCCTCGGCGTGATTTCGTCTTCCGCCCTGGCCGCTGACAAACATCTCCGCCAAGGCGACCTCAGCCTCCGGCAGCCCGGCTTCTGCGGCGCGCGCGATCCAGGTCCGCCCGGCTTCCGGGTCAGGCGCGACGCCGCGTCCCTCGAGCAACATCCTGCCGTACCAATACTGAGCGTTGACCACGCCATCCGCAGCCTTGCGCATCCAAGCAAACGCGGCCTGCTCATCGCGCACGACGCCGAGGCCCTCGGCAAGGCAGACACCAAAGTTGAATGCTGCCGCTGGATCTCCGGAAGCTGCGGCTTCCTCGAACCACGTTCTTGCGCGCCCGAAGTCTGTGGCCTCGCTTCCTTCGCGCAGGAGAACATTGGCAAGGTCTGCCCTCGCGCGCTTGTCTCCCTCTTCAGCGGCCAGACGAAACCAACGCGCTGCCTCCGCCTGATCGCGCGCCACGCCGGCGCCGGTCAGATGCAATAGCCCGAGCGCGCGCGCCGCTGCTCCATGGCCACCGTCGGCGGCCCGCCGATACCAGAGGGCCGCTTCGGCATAGTTGGGCGGCAGTTCTTCTCCCCGAGCGTATAGATCGCCCACCAATGCTGCCGCTTCGGCATCGCCGGCGATCGCGGCGCGCCGCAGCCACGACTCACCCTCCAGGCCATCTCGGGGAACACCGCGCCCCTGCAACAGCATCAATCCAAGCCGCGCGGCCGCCGCCCGCATCCCCTTGTCTGCCGCCAGGCGGTAGAGCCGAATCGCTTCAGCAGGATCGGGCTCGATGCCGAGACCACGCTCGGCCATGAGACCCAGCATGAACTCCGCCATCGGCAGTCCGGCCGCGGAGGCAGTACGGAATGCCGCTATGGCCTCCGCATACTCCTCCATGGCTGAAGCCCTGCGTGCCAGCGCGATCCCGACCCCAAGCGCGCCCTGCGGCGAGCCGGCCAAAGCCGCCTTCCGGTACCACGCCTCCCCCGCCTCGGGGTCCTGCATTGCCTCCGGCCCGGATGTCAAAAGATAGCCGAGCAGGGCTTGACCATCTGGAATGCCGGCGGAGGCCGCCCGCTTGGCCCAGATGAACGCTCTTTCGTAGTCGGGTTCAGCCTGTTGTTCCGCCGAGAACTGCGCCGCCGCGCCACCTCCGGCCGCGCTCTTCCCGGCATCGGGCTCGACGCCGTGCAGATATAGCCCGGCCAAGACGGATTGCGCCTCCGCGTAACCGTCCTCGGCCGCCCGCTCCAGCCAACGTGTCGCTTCCCGGCGGCTCGCCCGGACCCCTCTTCCCTCGAGATAGCAACGCCCAACCTGGTACTTCGCTTCCACAATGCCGGCTCGAGCGGCACGAGCGAAGAGTGGAAACGCAAGCTGATTTTTTCCGTCTTTTGCAAGACGCTGCGCACGCCGAAACGCTGCCCTGGGCGAGAACGAACGCACCACACGGTCGAACAGTTGCGCCAATTCAGCCACCCATGTTGGTTGGGGTTGCCCCGGGAGTGACGCGCCGCCGCTCACATTCGGCACGGATTCGCCCGCTTGCGCTCATTGCGGCGTCTCGGTCAACCCAAAGACATCGCGTATTCGCGGCAGCGGCAAGCGAAGGAACGAGACCCCACGACACGTCCGATAAGCAGAGCATGTTCGCCATGTTTGGTCAGGTCGGCTCCCTCATGCCGTGGCCAATGACAGGGACCACTCTTTGCAGTATGTATTGCATGATTGTCTGAGTGCCAACGCGGATATCCGTTTCAACCGGCATGCCCGGGCTGATTCGAAAATCGCCCGGAACACCGTGGAGATGCAGGCGATCGATGCTGACGCGCGCAGCGTAATACAACTCTCCGGTCGGAACGTTCCGCTGAATGGCAGCCGGATTGATCTCACTCTGCGTCAATTGCGCCGCCAGCTCCTGCGGAGTAAACGAATTGGACGTGATAACCCGCACTGTGCCTTTGGCATCGCCGAAGATTACGAACGGAAACGTCGTGAACTTGATCGTCACGGGTTGGCCAACCTGCACGAATCCCTGGAATCCTCCGGGAATATAGGATTCCACCTCCATCGGGGCATGCAGCGGAGAAAGTGACACGAACTCCTGTCCAGACTGCATAACCGACCCTGGGGAGACGCCGTTCGCGATTTGAAGCACCACAGCATCTTGTGGAGCGCGCAGATCGATCAGGCCGCTCACCAATCTTGCCTTTGCAATCGATTGCCGCACGGCATCGAGCTGTGTCTCATTCGTGGCAAGCTGTGTCGAGACCTGCGCATTCCATTGCTGAGCAAAGGCATCGCGCTGCGCCTTGGTCGCCTCCAATGTTTGTGTCGTGGATCGCGCCGTGGCTATGCTTTGCGCCAATTCTCCTTCCATCTGCACCCGCTGCTGCTGAGACTGCAACGTCGTGAGGCGGCTGCCCGCGTTAAGCTTCTGCAAGAGTTCGTTCATTCGTTCTATTTGGTTGGCGAGCATCAATTGCTCTCGATAGTACTCGGCTTGGGTGTCCGCGCCTTCAACTTGCGCCGCCAGGCTCGCGATCTGCTGGTCGTAGTTGTTGATCGTGTATTTGAGCTGCGACATCCGCTGCCCATAGATCGCCGATTGCACAAGCTGATCGCGGTTGGCGGGATCTGTCGGTTTATAGGACTTGCCCTGGAATTCCGCCTGTTCTTCAGCGACCTCGGCAGACAGGGACGATTCCTGCGCCAGCAAGGTATCCAGATCCGCGCGCGCCTCGGTCGGATCGAGCCTCGCGAGTATCTGGCCGGTGTGGACCACTTCTCCCACATGAACGTCGATCGAATGAACGATTGCTGTTTGCAGCGGTTCGAGCTGGATGGTCGGCGTACGGGAAACAACCCGCCCCGTCGCAGTCACTTCCACGCTCCTGGGCACGAACTCGGCAATCAGAAGCATCGTGAGCAGCAAGGCGGCGACGATCCAGACCGTATTGCGCGCCGAGCGTTTGGGTGATGCCTCGAGTATGGCGTTCGAAGGGGATTGAAACTCGAGGACGGCAGCGCTGAGCGCGCCGGCCTTCGGAAGCTCAATCTGCTTCGAAGGGGACGGGCGCGAGAGCGGCATGACGAAGCCCCTGCGGCTCGAGATGGCGATTTTGTTGCAGCCAGAGTTGACGGTAAATCGTGCAATTCTCGAGCAGATTCCGATGCGGTGCGATATCGAGCAGCTTGCCCTGATGCATCACGATGATCAGGTCGCAGTCGACAAGGGAAGAAAGCCGATGCGTAATCAGAACCATTGTGCGCCCCTTGCCGATGCGCATCAGATTGGCGTTGACCAACGCTTCGCTTTCGGGATCGAGCGCGCTGGTCGCCTCGTCGAAAATCAGAATCTTGGGGTCCGTGATCAGGGCGCGCGCAATGGCCAGCCGCTGGCGTTGCCCCCCTGAGATGTTGGTCGAGCCTTCCTGGATGAACGTCTCGTAGCCGGCGGGCATTCGCTCGATGAATTCTTCCGCTCCGGCCAGCCGCGCTGCGCGGACCGCGTCTTCGAGCGTGAGGCCCGGCCGGCCGGCAATGATGTTGTCCCGGATGGCACCGCGGAAAAGGAAGTTGTCTTGCAGGACCACGCCAAGGCTGCGACGAAGGTAGCGGAGATTTATCTCGCGCAGCTCGTTGCCGTCGAAGCGGACGAATCCTGAGTATTCGCGATTGATGCCCTGCAGAAGGCGCGCGATCGTCGATTTTCCCGACCCGGATTTTCCGACGATGCCAAGCATCGTCCCCGCCGGCACGGTAAAGGAGACGTCTTCAAGGGCGGGGGACATCTGGCCGGGATAGGTGAACGTCACTTTCTCGAAGACGATTCCACCATCGATCTTGGGTCGGAGCCCTTTCGTCGAGCCTTCCTCCTCGGGCGGGTTATTGACCACTTTACCCACTTCGGAGATCGCGAAGCGAAGCTCCTCCTGATCCTGAATCACCTTGGACATGGAAACGAGCGGCTGGGCGAGTCGGCCGCCGAGCATCAGGAAGGCGATAAGCCCGCCGATATCGAGCGTCGTGGTTCCCGTCAGAAGCCAATAGGCACCGAGGAAGATGACGCCACGCTGGATAAACCGCTCCAGCGGCAGCACGAGAGTCTTGGGCCAATTGCCGAGCCGTCCCCCCTGGATTCGCCAATCCGCGGCATCGGCCACCCGAAGATCCCACTCCGCCTTGCTCTGCGGCTCGATCGCGAGCGATTTGATCGTTCGGATACCGTGGATGTTCTCCACCATGTGCGTGCTCTTGCGCGTTTCGGCCCGCACGATCTGCCCGGTCACGCGGCGAAGGGCCGGCAGAAACGCGAAAATTATCAAAGCCATGACGAGCGCTGTCGCCAACGTCACGAAAGCAAGCGCGGAGCTCATGAAAAACAGGATTGGAATCAGGACGATAAGCATGAATACATCGATCACCAGTTCAAACATCCGGCCGGTGAAGAAATTGCGGACGAGATAGAGTTGGTTGATGCGATGGTGGATCTCACCGGCGGGGTGCTGTTCGAAATAGCCAAGCTTGAGTCCGAGCATGCGATTGAAGACGTGGAGATTGAGCCTCGTGTCTATCCGGCTGGCAAGAAGCGTGACCATCTCGACGCGTGCATATTCGAGCACGGTCTCATACACGACGATGGCAGCCCAAATCAGGACGAGGAGTGTCAGAGTATCCAGATTTCCGTATGTAGCGACCTGATCGACGACAGCCATCACAAGGAACGGCGGAAGAATCGCGAGCACCGAAGTCACTATGGAGGCAACGCCAATGTCGCGGAGAAGAGGTCTCTCGTGCAGGATTAGCCGCATTACCCAAAAAATATTGAAATGATCCGTATCCGCGACCGACTCCCGAAGCTTGCGTACCAGGAG
>JASHVY010000468.1 GCA_030044345.1 Acetobacteraceae bacterium
GATGGCCTTCGGGCATTCCTTCGACGGGAAGGTGTCCCTCATCGTCGGCACCCACACCCATTGCCCTTCGGCCGATCATCAGATCCTGCCCGGAGGGACGGGTTTCATTTCCGATCTCGGCATGTGCGGGGATTATGACAGCGTGATCGGCATGCAGAAGGCGCCGGCGACCGCGCGCTTCTGGGGCCGGGTGGGGGGCGAACGGCTCTCCCCGGCCGAGGGCGAGGCCACGCTCTGCGGCGTTTTCGTCGAGACCGACGACGCCACCGGCCTTGCCCGGCGGATCGAGCCGCTGCGGCTGGGCGGGCGGCTCTCCCAGGTGATGCCGCGTTAAAAACTTACCAGACGAGCCGCCGATAGAGATGCCAGCTTGCGTGGCCGAGCACCGGCAAGGTGATGGCGAGGCCGAGCAGGAACGGGATCGAGCCGATCACCAGCCCGGCCGCGACGATCAGCCCCCATTCCACCATCGCCATCGGGTTGGCCATGAGCGCGCGCACCGAGGTGCTGATAGCCGTCTCCAGCCGGACATCGCGGTCGAGCAGGAGCGGAAACGAGATCGCGCCGATCGCCAGCACGAGGACGGCGAAGAGGAATCCGATGCCGATGCCGAGGATGATCATCGTCCAGCCCGCGCCCGTGCCGAACACTTCGTGCGCGAAGATGGAGAGCGAGGCGGGCGGGCGAGGGCCGAGGGTCGCCTGGTAGATCAGCCCGGCGACGAGCAGCCAGAGCAGGAAGATCAGCATCAGCAGCAGGCCGAGCACGGTGATCTTGCCGATCGCGTGCGAGCGGAAGACCCGGAAAGCGTCCATCCAGGTCACGTCCTCGCGCTCTTCGCTGAGCCGGCTCATCTCATTGAGGCCGACGGCGGCGAGCGGCCCGATCAGCGAGAAGCCGGCGACCAGGGGAAAGACGAGCGGCAGCACGTCGTAGCCGGCGACGAGCCAGGCGAAGACGAGTCCGGCCACCGGATAGATCGCGCAGAGAAACACCGCATCGCCGCGGAAGGTCGCGAAATCCGCATATCCCTGCTTCAGCGCCTCCCAGGGATCTGCGAGGCCGATCCGCCGCACGAGCGGCGCCTCGCCCCGCCGGCGGGCTTCGGCCGGGCTCTCATTGTCGGCGACCGAACCCACCGCGGTGACCGCGATCTTGAACTCTTCCCATACCCATTCGACGGGGCTTCGGCTGCGGACGGCCATGGTTTTCCCTCTCGAACCGTGGTTCGGGGCCGCGTTCGTGGCCGTGGCTAGCCGCCCGGAGGTCGGCCTGGGGATCGGAGTGCCAAGCTCCGCGCGTTACGGAACGACCGCGGAACCCCGTCTCAATCCGATCCTTGACCCAGGTTCGCGGCAGGTTTCGCAAAAACTTGCCGCGAACGGCGGCCGATCACGAACAGGTTCGCGACCCGCCATGAGGCGAAGATTACGCCGGGCCGGAGCGGCAAGCGAGGGAATTTCCGGCTCTGTCTTCCATCGAGCGGGATGGCGGCGGCACGACGAGGGCGGGATGCTCGCGCGCCCTGCCGGCCGAAACCGGCGTGAGGGAAGTGCATCTGCGGGCGATGCGGCCGGATGCGTTCGGGTGCCCAGGAAATTGCAGAAGAAGAAGTTGCAGAAGAAGCTGCATGGGTGAAACCGGATGAGTCTGAGAGCTTCGGTTCTGGCCGTCGATGTGGGCGGCACCAGCCTCAAGGGCGCGGTGGTCGGCGATGACGGGCGTTTTCTGTATCAGCAGATGGTGCCGCTCGGCGGCGAGCGGGGCGAGGCGATCTTCGAGCGGCTGCGGGATCTTCTGGATCGCCTGCGGCAGGAGGCGGCGCTTCGCGGCCGACCTGCCGGGGCAGCCGCCGTCATCACGCCGGGCATGGATGATCGTGGCTCCGTGATGTTCGCCTCCAACCTCGGCTGGCGCGACATGGCTCTTCGGGATCGCCTCGAGAATCATCTCTCGCTGCCGGTCGCGACGGGGCATGACGTGCGAACGGCGGGCGCTGCGGAGGCGCGGTTCGGCGCGGCGCGCGGCGCGCGGGATTTCGCGATGGTCATGCTGGGCACGGGGATCGCCGCCGCGCTCTTCGCCAATGGGCAGCCGATTGCAGGCGCGCGCAGCATGGGCGGCGAGTTCGGGCATATGCCGGTCATTCCCGGCGGCGAACTATGCCCCTGCGGCCAGCGTGGCTGCCTGGAGGTCTATGGCTCCGCCGGCGGCATCGTGCGGCGCTATCGGGCGGCGGGCGGCGATCCGAGCCTGACGGCGGCGGAGATCGCCGGTGCGGTCGGCACGGACGCGCGGGCGGGCAAGGTCTGGCGGGAGGCCGTCGCGGCGCTGGGCCAGGGCCTCGTCATTCTCACCATGCTGCTCGACCCCGCGCTCTTCGTCATCGGCGGCGGCCTGGCCGAAGCGGGCGAGATATTGCTCGTTCCGTTGCGTGACGCGCTGCGCGCCGGTCTTCTCTGGCGCGCGCCGCCGCCGCTCGCCGTTTCCACGCTCGGCGGCTCCGGCGCACTGCTCGGTGCCGCCGCACTCGGATTCGAGCGCATCGGCCTCGGCGCATCGGTGGAGGAATGGGGTGGAGGAATGGAATGATGTCGGGCGCTGCCGCGGATCCTGATCGCGGGCCGTTCAGGCCGCGGCGCGGCGCGTTCTCGCATAATGCTCCAGCGCCTCATCCGGCACCGGCACGATCGGCGCGAAATCACGATGGGCGATCCAGTCCG
This sequence comes from Acetobacteraceae bacterium, assembly GCA_030044345.1. GTDB lineage: Bacteria > Pseudomonadota > Alphaproteobacteria > Acetobacterales > Acetobacteraceae > JAKAWQ01. The sequence continues at coordinate 2,724 of JASHVY010000468.1, forward strand.
CCCGCGTCGGCGTGCGAATGAAGTTGGAGACCGCGTTCAGCGTGAGATAGACGATCTTGCGCGGATAGGGCGTGATATTGCCCGCCGATCCGTGCACCAGATTGCCGTGGAACATCAGAACGCCGCCCGGCTTGCCGGTGGGCGCGACAATGCCGCCTTCATCGACGAGGCGCGTCACCGTCGCCTTGTCGAGCGTCCAGAGCGGATAGGAGGTCGTTTCGAGATCGTGGCCGGCGGCCAGCGTGCCATGGCGGTGGCTGCGCGGGATCAGCATCAGCGGGCCGTTGATCGGCATCACCGTGTCGAGAAAGACGGAGATGTTCATCGCGCGCGGCTCGGGCATGCCGTCATCGCGGAGCCAGGTGCCGTAATCCTGGTGCCACTGCCAGACATCGCCGTCGAACGCCGCTTTCGCGTTGATCTTGAACTGGTGCATGTAGAGCGCCTCGCCGAAGATCTGCTCGACCGGGCGGATCAGGCGCGGATGGCGGCCGAGCAGGCCGAACGCCTCATTGTAGGTATGGGCGGCGAAGGCGGTGCGCGGCGCGCCCGATTTCTCGCGCCAGATTTCCTTCCGCTCCTGGTCGAAAATCGCAACCGCCTCGGCGGCGAGCGCCGCGACCTCGGTCGGCGTGAAGACTTCGGGAAAGAATAGAAATCCCTCGCGATGGAAGTGCGCGATTTGCTCTTCGGTCAGTTTCATCCCTTCCTCCCGATGCCGGCCCCGTGGGCATGCAGCCCGGCGCCCACGCATTTTGAAAGTGGTACGCCAGCATAGGTCTCAACCGGCGGTCAACAAAGGCGGCGCGGGAGAGCGATCACCGGCGGAACCGCACCCGGGTCCTCGGCTTATTTCCGCGCCTCGGCGAAGGAGGGCAGGGATTCGATGGTGGCAACCCAGGGAATTCTGACCGCGGCATAGATCTGGTCCCTGGGCGGGATGCGCGCGGGATCGTCGAGGCTCGCCGTGGTGATGTCGATCTCCCCGGTCAGCAGGCTTGAGCGGAAGAAGAGGGCGGAGCCGCAGGACGGGCAGAAGCCGCGCTCGGCCTTGGCCGAGGAGCGGTACCAGGCCGGGCTGCCCGCGACGATCCGGAGGGTGGGGCGCGGCACGCTGAACCAGGCGACGAGCGGCGCCCCGCTCGCGCGGCGGCACATCGAGCAATGGCAGATGGATTCGTGGAACACGGCTCCATCGGTCTCATAGCGGACCGCTCCGCAGAGGCATCCTCCCTGCAACATCGTCTTCTCCCGCTCGGCCTGCGTGGACGCTGCGCTCCGCAGGCCGGCCAATCAAGACGGCTTGCGCCCCTTCAATCGGGACCGGAGGCGGATGCCGGGTGCCGGGCGGGGAACCAGACCGGCACGGTCGCCTCGTCCGCGTTCCGCAGCGCTGCGACCGCGCTCTGCCGGTGCTGCTGATAGAGGCTGCGCGTGGTTGCGTAAGGGTCGAGCGCGGTCCTCTCGATCTCGTCCGTGGTGGGCAATGCCCGCTCGCGTGTGTTGACCGCGCTGACGCCGGTGACGGCGTATTTCGTGACCCTGAGCGCGGTGCCGCCGGGGATGAAGGTGAGCGGGCTCGGAGCAATATCGGCAATCGTGCTCGCCCCGTCGCGGACACCGGAAGGGCCGAGGAAGGGGATGAAGACGTAAGGGCCGGGCGGCACTCCCCAGAGGCCGAGCGTGAGGCCGAAATCGCTGGCTTGCCTTCGGTAGCCGAAATCCGAGGCGACGTCGAAGACACCACCCAATCCGAGCGTGCTGTCGAGCAGGAAGCGCATGAGCGCCGTCCCGGCGAGGCGCGGCTTGCCCGAGAGCACGAAATTGACGAAGTACCGCGGTGTGTCGAGATTGTCCAAGATATCGGTGATATGTGTCCGGACCACGAAGGGCACGACATTGCCGTAGGTCCTGGCGACCGGCTTGACCACCGCGTTATCGACGCGGGTGCTCAATCCGTAGAGCGCGCGGTTGGTGGGCTCGAGCGGATCGTTTGCGCTCTCATAGGCGGCGCGGGCCTCGGGCTCGCTTGCCGGGGGCGGGGTGGCGCAGGCGGCCAGCAGGGCGAGCGTGCTCGCGAGGAGCGACGCGCGCCCTATCTTCATCAGCCGCCGTGGGGAAGCGCGATCCCGGTCAGCGCCTGCCAGACCCTGATGACGAAGGCGTCATCCCGGCCGCCATGGCCGGAGGCGGAAGCGGCCAGGAAGAGCTGATGGGCCGCAGAAGCGAGCGGGAGCGGAAAGGTGAGCGCGCGCGCCTGATCGAGCACGATCCCGAGATCCTTGACGAAGATATTGACGGCCGAATGCGGTGTATCGTCGCCGGCGAGGATGTGGGGCACGCGATTCTGCCACATCCAGGAGCTGCCGGCCGAGGCGCTGATCACCTCGAAAAGGGTTTCCGGGTCGGCCCCGGCGCGGATGCCGAGCGCCAGCGCCTCGGCGGCGGCGGCGATATGCACGCCGGCGAGGAGCTGGTTGACCATCTTGACGGTGCTGCCGACGCCGGCCGCCTCGCCGAGCCGCCAGACTTTCTGGGCGATCGCGGCGAGCACCGGCTCCGCGGCCGCGAAGGCGGCGGGCGAGCCCGAGGCCATGACGGAGAGCGCGCCCTCCCGCGCCCGCGCCGAGCCGCCCGAAATCGGCGCATCGAGCGGAAGGAACCCGCTTTCTTCGATCCGCGCGGCGAGCGCGCGGGCCGCCTCGGGGGCCATGGTGACGGAGGAAATGACGACCGCCCCCGGCTTCAGGCGGGGCGCGCAACCCTCCGCGCCGAACAGCACCTCCTCGGCCTGGGCGGCATTGACGACGAGAAGCACCACGGCGCCGAGATCCGCGGGCAGCAGGGCAGGGCGGGCGACGGCGGTTCCCCCGGCGGCCTGGAGCTCGGCACGGGCCGGCTCCCGGAGATCACAGCCGAAAACGGCGTGGCCGGCGCGCAGGAGGGAAAGTGCGACACCCATGCCCATGGAACCAAGCCCGATCACCCCGACCTGCATGATGCTATCCACCCTTTTTCACGAAAGGCGGAAATTCTGGCCCATCGCGGCTCGGCCGCCTAGAAGGCGGAGATCGTTTCGATTTAGGCGCAAAACGTCCCAGAATGAGACTATTATAGGAATATAAATAGAACATTAGGGGCACTTCACATCTCGATTCAGTAATAATTTCGGGGCAATTGTTCCGTGCCCCACCTCCTCGCTGATCTGCCCCGGCTGATTTGCCCCGGCTGATTTGCCCCGACTGATTTGCCCCGGCTGATCTACGTTGGGGCCCGCGGCTAACATCCCTCCCATGCTGATCGCGAGAGAGCTCAACACGCTTGCCGGCCATCGTGCCCGCCTGGGAAGCGAGACCCGCCCTCTCGCCCTCGTGCCGACCATGGGCGCCCTGCATGACGGCCATCTCGCCCTGATTGCCGCAGCGCGGCGGAGCGGCGCCGCGGTGGCGGCCTCGATCTTCGTCAACCCCCTGCAATTCGGGCCGGCGGAGGATTTCACGCGCTATCCTCGTGACGAGGCGGGCGACCTCGCCGCGTTGGCGGATGCCGGCTGCGATCTCGTCTGGCTGCCGCCGCTCGCGGCGATGTATCCGGCGGATGCGGCCACCACCGTCGATATCGGCGGGCCGGCCGAGCGCTGGGAAGGCGCGGCCAGGCCGGGCCATTTCCGCGGTGTCGCGACCGTGGTCGCCAAGCTGTTCGGGCAAGTGCGGCCGGCAACGGCCTATTTCGGCGAGAAGGACTGGCAGCAGGTTCAGGTCGTGCGGCGCCTCTGCCGCGATCTTTATATCGGTGTCGAAATTGTTCCGGTTCCAACGGTTCGCGCCCCGGACGGGCTGGCCCTCTCCTCACGCAATCGTTTTCTCACGCCCGCCGAACGCGCGCTTGCGCCCACGCTCCACCGCACGCTCGCCGCGCTGGCCGATGCGCTCGCGCAGGGTTGCGAGGCCGAGCCGCGCCTTGCCGAGGCGACCGCCAGGCTCATCGCTTCCGGCTTCCTTCCGGATTATCTCGCCCTGGTCGATGCCGAGGCCCTGGTTCCGATTTCGGCCGTTCCGATCTCGGCCGTCCGGCCGCCGGCGCGGCTCATCGTTGCCGCCAGGCTGGGCGCCGTTCGCCTGCTCGACAATGTTCCTGTGGGGTGAGCCTGGGGGTGAGCGTGGAGCTTCTGTTTTTTCCTATTTTTCCTATTCCCTGTCCGGGAATCGCTCCCGCCAGCGCCGCCAGCCGGCCTCGCGCAGCCGGCAGGCGGGACAGGTCCCGCAGCCATAGCCCCAATCATGCCGAAGCTGGCGCTCGCCCCGGTAGCAGCTCAGCGTGCCTTCGACGATCAGCGAGACGAGCCGTTCGCCCCCGAGCGCTTCGGCCAGCCGCCAGGTGCCTGCCTTGTCGATCCACATCAGCGGCGTCTCGACGACGAATCTTCGCTCCAAGCCGAGATTGAGCGCGAGCTGCATCGCCTTCAGCGTATCGTCGCGGCAATCCGGGTAGCCGGAATAGTCCGTCTCGCACATGCCGCCGATCAGGCGCTTGAGGTTGCGGCGATAGGCGATGGCCGCGGCATAGGTGAAGAAGAGGAGGTTGCGGCCCGGGACGAAGGTATTGGGCAAGCCCGTGCCGGTCATCGCGATTTCCATCGCGCCCGTCAGCGCGGTCTCGCCGATCGCCGTCATTCCGCCTTCGATGTTCACGAGATGGTCGGGGCCGAGCGTGCCGCGCCAGCCGCCCAAAGCCGCGATGCCGGTTCGCAGCGCCTCGCGGCCGTCGAGCTCGGCCCGATGGCGCTGACCGTAATCGAAGCCCACCGTCTCGACCCGTTCATAGCGGGCGAGCGCCCAGGCAAGGCAGGTCGTCGAATCCTGGCCGCCGGAGAACAGCACCAGTGCTCCCTCCACGCTTTCATCGCCCGACATGCGCCCACCTCTTCGCCGGCGCCCCCGCCGCGCCTATCTTTGAAGCACGGCATCCGACTTCACCGAGGATAACGTCGGTGCTTTGATTTCCATAGAGATTTTCAGACAAATTCATAGGGTTCCGATCCCGCCATTCCGTTTGTGACGCATGCTCCCCGCGCCGCCCGGTCGGGCGGTGCGCAGGAAACGATCCGGCGGCCCGGCCGTCATCGCAAGTCACGCCTGGTGAGGGGATGGTTGCGGCGGAAATGCGGCGGGCGCGGTTTTTCGCCTGTTCTGCTCGTGGGTTCCGCGTTTCCCCCTGCGAGAAAGATGCCCGATTTGCGGCATCGATCCGCCCCATTGACCCGATGTCATGGAAGAGAAGCAAGGAAGGATGAAGTCATGACCGACATCGGCAATGAGAAACGTCCGGCCTTCGCGCGCAAGTGCGTCCGCCGACTGCTGCCGCTCGCGGTCTTGGTCGCGGCGACGATTCTGGCGGGCTGTGTCGCCTATCCGTATCCGGGCGGCTACTATGCCGGCTATCACCATCCGCATCCCTATTACGGGGACCCGGGATACTGGCACTGAGAGACTGATCGGGAACGCGGCTGCGGGAGTCGTCCGACGCCTGCAACGGCCATTTCGGTCGCCCGACGTCGGGTAGATTTATCGTGCAGGTCGGCTTGCCGTCCTTAAGGTAAAGTCCGTAGCCGAAGAACCGCCAGCTCCGCTTCACCGGCACTCCGCTCGTTCCGTCCCGCGGCCCTTCGATCTTGGCAGTGATGCGATACGAGCGATCGAGAAAACAAAGCGAGAGTGTGATGACCTGAAATCATCACGCTCGAAGGCGCGACGCCGGACTGCGTCGAGATCATCGGCACGACGTAAAGGAACTGCGTGAGTCCTGTCGCCGCTCCGGGCCGCTGAGTGGCGGAGGGATTCTTCGCCTGGCTCGGCCGGAACCGAAGGTTCGAGCGCGACTTCGAAAAGACCGTCGCTTCCGCCGAGGCGTTCCTCTACGCCGCCTCCGTGATGCTCCCGCTCCAACGCCCTGGA
>JASHVY010000469.1 GCA_030044345.1 Acetobacteraceae bacterium
CGCTAATCGTCAGGATTGCCGATAAAGGGCGGCACGGCGATGAAGGGCCGCGTGCTCGAGCCTCCGAAGTAGGCTGGGTTCTCGATCGTGAAGCTCCGGTGGATCTCCCAGGCGCTCGTCACTCGCAGGACGACTCGCCCATCCCGGACAATCGTGAAGATCGGGCGCCCGGCCCTGGCCGGGATCGAAAAGACGGCAAGCCCCGCCGACGCGCCCTCACGCCAGATGTGGTTACCGAGCGTGATCTCGAGCGTCGCGGGCGCGGTGAGGAAAGCGAGCAGCTCGATGCGGTTGAAGAGCGGCGTGCGCTCCATCCTCTGCATGCGCGCGCCGGCAATGCTTCCCGTCGCTGACGGAATGATTTCCGTACGTTCGCAATAGGCGATCGCGTCGCGCAGGATCGCCGGCGGCGTGCCGGTCTTGTACCAGTCATTGAAATAGGCGGTGAGATCATAGAACAGGAACTGCGTTCCGGCCGAGGGCGCGATGCCCGAGGTCTCGGAATAATCGTTCCAGGTCACGATCTGAACGAAGCGCGCGCCGCGCGCGATGGCCCTCATCCATAGAAGACGATAGGCATCGGTATTGTGGCTTTCCCAGAATCTCTCCGACTTCGGCCGAACATCCTGCGGCCCGACAGGCATCATCACCAGCGCGGTGTACGGCGCCATGGCGGTCTCGAACCCGCCGAACGCTCCGTCCTCAACCGCATCCGCATCGCGCTCGCCCCAGGCCGACATGGCAACGCTGATTGGCGCGAATTCCGCCGCCGCGCGCCTCCAGGCAAGCAGCACCGGGATGAAGGCCGCCGGCACACCCCGGCTCTCGAGATCGTCGAGCACCGCATGCCAGTAGCCGACACCCATGGTCTCGGGCGCGAAGGGCGCCACGATCAGCCTTCCATCTTTCAACCGCCCGGCGGAAGGGTATTGTGCGAGCGCGGCGATCGCCGCCGCAAGCCGCGATGCCGAGAGGGAACGAAGGGCGACGGAATCGGGCTCGATGATGATCCGGAATCGTGGCGCGACCTCTTCCGCAGTCCGCATCAGCAGATTGATCTCGTCCCAGGCATTGAACCGGCGTTCCGGTACCACGCGCAAAAGATCGCAGGCGAATCCGTCAATGCCGATGCGCTCCGCCCGCAGGATCTCGATCGCGTCATCGATCTCCCTCCAGTTGCGGGATTTCCAGGGTCCTACAGGCAGCGGCCGGTCGCGAAGATAGCCGCCGATGGCGGCGAACCGGCCATGCGCGCCGGCCGGGTCGAGAAGAGCATCGTTGTACGTATCCCTGCCCGCCGGCAGATTGTCCAGGCTGAGTGGATAGGGCGGGAAATAATGCGCGAAGGTCGTGCGCGGCGAGGAAGCGAGAACGGCGGGGGAAGGGTTGCGAAATGGCCAGACACCAGGCGGTGATTCCCGATCGACGAACAGCTCCGCAATCTTCCGGATGGCCGCCCATTCGGCCCGGGAAGGCTGCGCCGTGTCCGTCGGCCATGCCTGTGCATTTGCGGAGCGAATGGCCCAAAGCATCAGCACGAAAAGCACCAGCGGCCCGATGGCGCAGTGCTTGCCCGGGAACGGCGCGATCACCTCAATTCGCAGCCGCTCGCAGCGCCTGCGCCAGACGCAGAAGAATCGCCGCCGTCGCCCCCCAGATCTCATGCTCGGGATGCGGCCAGACCCAGTATTCCCGAAGCCGTCCATTGCGCAGGCTTTGGCGCCGCTGTGGTGCTGCCGGATCGAGAAGGGTCGCGAAGGAAAGCGTGAAAATGGCAGCGACTTCCTCGGGCGACGGCGTGAGCGCCACATTGGCGGGCAGCAGCCCCACCACGGGCGTGATCAGGAAGCCTGTGCCCGTCGCGTGCTCGGGCAGCCGCCCGAGAAGCATCACTCGCGTCGGGTCGAGCGCCAGCTCCTCCTTCGCCTCGCGCAGCGCCGCCGCCGCCGGCGAAGCATCGCCAACCTCGATCCGTCCGCCCGGAAAGCTCACCTGCCCGGCGTGCTGCGCCAGCAATTCGCTTCGCCTGGTGAGCAGGATCTGGGGTGGGCAGGAAAGCAGGATCGGCACCAGCACGGCGGCGCCCACCAGTGGCCCCGGGTCGCGCGCCGGTGCGGTGGCGGCGGGCAATCCGGCCAGCCGGGCCCGCAAGCTGGCTTCGTCCACGGAATCAGTCTTGGTGGCAGGCCGGGCCGCTGCGGCCCTCGTTCTCGCCCCTCTCTCCGGTCCCATGTTCTTCGGTCCCGTACTGGGGCGGCAAATCACCGAGTGGGAAGAAGCGTCGGCAGCTCCACACGCCGAGCGCCCGCCGGCAGCCGATCCATCCCGGCTCGGCCAGTGCGGCCAGCTCGTAATAGACGGCGCGACCGATGCGCGCCTCAATCCCCGGTCCCTCCGTGCCCGGCCGCACCAGCAGATAAGGTGTTGGGTGGCAGGTCAGCAGGTCATGCGCCACGCGGATCGGGTGCTCGGCATCGGCCGTCACGACCTCATCGATATTAGTACGAAATGAAAGTCGCTGCTCCCGTCCACTGCCGGACCAGTCGAGCTCCACGGCGACGAACGGCACATCCTCGACCTCGATCCGCCCGCGTTCAGCCGGCGTTTCGAGCCAGTAGGAACCATCCTCCGCGCGCTTGAGCACGCTCGCGAAGAGACAGACGAGCTCTTTCCGCCCGATCGGGCTGCCCCGATAAAGCCACGTTCCGTCACGGCGGATCAGGAATGGCAGATCACCGCAATCGACCGGGCTCTGCCGTCGTCCTGCCGCAGATCCCACAATCCTGAGGCCTGGCGCTCGGAAGGTTGCGTCGTTCAAGCCTCGGAGCCCTCCACCGCACGCCGTCACCGGTTTCGCGCCCTCCCCCTATGGACATGATATAGGGAGCAACCCCACCTCAAGGGAAGTGCACGAGTCGCAGCATCCCCGAGGGACAAAATCGAGGAACGCAATCGGGCCGCCAGGCTTAAGGAATTCCGAATGTCCGCCAGCCTTTCTCCGCCGTCCCAGCAAACCACCGAGGTCCTCGCTGAGATCGAGGCGCTCGGCGTGCGCATGCGCGCGGTCCGCGCCGAGATCGCCCGCATCATCTTCGGCCAGGACACGGTGGTGGAGCAGACCCTCATCACCATCCTCTGCGGCGGCCATGTCCTTCTCGTCGGCGTCCCCGGCCTTGGCAAGACCAAGCTCGTCGAGACGCTCGGCACCGTGCTCGGCCTCAGCGCCAAGCGTGTGCAGTTCACGCCCGATCTCATGCCCGCCGATATCCTCGGCAGCGAGGTGCTGGACGAGGATGCCGCCGGCCGTCGCAGCTTCCGCTTCGTCCCCGGCCCCGTCTTCTGTCAGCTCCTGATGGCGGACGAGATCAACCGCGCGAGCCCCCGCACCCAGTCCGCCCTGCTTCAGGCGATGCAGGAATTCAAGGTCGCGGTAGGCGGGGTCGAGCATGCTCTGCCACGGCCCTTCCATGTCCTCGCCACCCAGAACCCGATCGAGCAGGAGGGGACCTACCCGCTGCCAGAGGCCCAGCTCGACCGTTTCCTGCTCGAGGTCCAGGTACCGTACCCCGACCTCGCGTCCGAGCGCACAATGCTGCTCGCAACCACCGGGGCCGAGCTGGCGCGGCCGGTGCCGGTCCTTTCGGTCGAGGGGCTGATGGCCGCTCAGGCCCTGATCCGCCGCATCCCCGTGGGGGAGAGCGTGCTCAACGCGATCCTCGATCTCGTCCGCGGCGGCCGGCCGGAGACTGCCTCGATCGATGCGGTGCGGCGCCACGTCGCCTGGGGCCCCGGCCCGCGCGCCGCCCAGGCCTTGATGCTCGCTTCCCGGGCGCGTGCCCTGCTCGATGGAAGGCTTGCGCCGAGCCTCGATGATGTGATCGCACTCGCCGCGCCAGTGCTTCGCCATCGCATGGCGCTCTCCTTCTCGGCCCGCGCCGAGGGCGTCCAGCTCGCCGACGTCATCGCCGCCCTGGTGGAACGGCTCGGATGAGCGAAGCCGGCCCAGTTTCCTCGGCGCGCGATGCCAGGCGTGCCGAGGCGCTCGGCGCGGCGCTTCCCCCTCTCCTGGTCGCTGCCCGCCGGGTCGCCGCGACGGTCGCCCAAGGCGTGCATGGAAGGCGGCGCGTCGGTCAGGGCGACAGTTTCTGGCAGTTCCGTCCTTTCCTGCCCGGTGACGCGGTGGCGCGGATCGATTGGCGCCAGTCCGCCAAATCGGATCGCACCTTCGTCCGCGAGACCGAGTGGGAAGCGGCGCAAACCGTCTGCCTCTGGGCTGACAGCTCGGCCAGCATGCGCTGGCGCTCGCGCCTTGCCCCGGTTGAGAAGGGGGAGCGGGCGGCTCTGCTGCTCCTCGCGCTTGCAGCGCTCCTGCTGCGCGGGGGTGAGCGAGTGCGGCTGATGGCCCCCCATTCGCCCTTGGGAACACAAAGCCTGAGCGGGCGCGATGCGTTGGAAAAACTCGCCCAGGGGTTCATGCAGAGTCTCATGCAGGCGCGCGCGGAGCCGGCTTTCGCCGAGAGCCTGCCGTCCTCATCGCTTCCCTTGCCGCGATATGCGAGCGTCGTTCTTTTCGGCGATTTCCTCGACCCCCTTTCCGCCGTGCAGACATCGCTGGCGCGGCTCGCCGCCGTCCCGGTGAATGCCTATGTGATGCAGGTGCTCGATCCTGCCGAGCTGGCGCTCCCCTTCCATGGCCGCGTCCGCTTCATGGATCTCGAGGAGGAAGGGGATGCCTTGATCCCGCGAGTCGAGGGGGTGCGCGAGGCCTATGCCGAGCGCTTCACCCGTCACCAGGATGGCCTCGCCGCGCTCTGCCGGGCGCTCGGCTTCCGCTTTTCCACCCACATGACCGACCAGCCTCCGGAGCAGGCGCTGCTCGCGCTCTATCTGGCGCTCGCTCCTGGCCCAGAAGCTTCTGGTGAAGCCTCTGGTTCGGTCGCCTTGTTCCGGCCTTTTGGGGGCGGAACGCTCGGCGCCGCCCGCGGATGATCGTCCTGGCATGACCTTCACCACGCCCTGGCTTCTTCTCGCCCTCCTCGCACTGCCGCTCCTCTGGTGGTTGCTGCGGGTGACGCCGCCCACCCCCCGCCGCGAGCATTTCCCGGCCGTTCGTCTGCTCAGGGAGCTCGGGCCCGTCGAGCAGACAACGGCGCGCACGCCCTGGTGGCTGCTGGCACTCCGTCTCCTCGCCGCGGCGCTGGTGATCGTCGGCCTTGCAGGGCCGGTCGAGCGGGCAGGCGGCCTGCCGCTCGGCCAGGGGCCCGTGCTTCTCGTCATCGACAATGGCTGGAGCGCGTCCGGGGACTGGAGTGCGCGGATGCTGGCGGCCAATGCCGCGCTCGACCGGATCGCACGGGAGGGGCGGCGCGCCGCGCTGCTGGCGACCGCGCAGGACCCATCCGGGGCTCCGCTGGTCATCGGGGCGCCCATGCCGCCCTCCCGTCTCCGGGCGCGGCTCGCCGTGCTCCAGCCCGAGCCCTGGCCCACAGACCGCGCCGTCGCCGCTTCGCTTCTCCGTCATTGGCACGGGCGCGGCGTCGTTTACATCGCCGACCGGATCGGCAGTCCGGATCCGGCCGCCGACAAGGCTTTCGCCGCCGCTCTCGCCCGCCTTGGTCCCGTGACCGAGATCACGGAGCCAAATCCCGCCGCCCAGGTGCTGTTGCCGCCATTGACCGAGCCGGGACCCAGTGGTGGTCGGCTCATCGCCCGGGTCGGGGTACTCCCCGTCCCGGTGCGGCAGACCGCGACCATCCTCGCCGAGGCGCCCGGCGGGCGCATCCTCGCCCGCTTCAATGTCTCGATTCCGCCCGGCGCGACCCAAGGCGAGGCCGCGGTCCCGCTTCCGCTCGAGCTCGCCAACCGGCTCGATGCGCTGCGCCTCAGCGACAGCCAGGGCGGCAGCCCATCGGCCGCCGGCGTCTTCCTGCTCGATGAGCGTTTCCGGCGCCGCCCGGTCGGCCTCGCCTCGGGCGACGCCGCCGATGCCGAGCTGCCCTTCGTGGGCGATCTCTATTACCTCTCTCGGGCTCTCGGCCCCTATGCCGATATCCGCCAGGGCGATCTCTCCCGGCTACTCGCGGATCGGCTGGCCGTGATCGTCCTAGCCGACCGGGTGCTGCCCGCCGGCCCTGAGGCAGATGCCGTGCGCGCCTGGGTCGCGCATGGCGGGCTGCTCATCCGCTTCGCTGGTCCACTCGTTGCCGCTCACCCGGATGCGCTCCTGCCGGTCCAACTGCTCGCCGGGGAGCGCACGCTCGGCGGCGCGCTCACCTGGGGCCGGCCGGAGCATCTGGCGCCCTTTCCGCGCACCTCGCCCTTCGCGGGCCTCGCCGTCCCGTCCGACATTACGGTCACGCGCCAGGTTCTCGCCGAGCCGAGCGTCGATCTCGACACCCATAGCTGGGCCCGCCTCGATGACGGCACGCCGCTCGTCACCTCTTCACGCCTCGGCGCCGGAAGGATCGTGCTCTTCCACGTAACCGCCAATGCCGCGTGGTCGAACCTGCCGCTTTCCGGCCTCTTCGTCACCATGCTGCGCCGGCTGGTCGAGCTTTCCGCCGGCGTGGCCGAAAGCCCGGGTCAGGCTGTCCTCATGCCCGCTTCGGTGCTCGACGGGCTGGGCGCGAGCGAGACGCCGGGGCCGGCGGCGCGCGGTCTCGCCGCCGACCGCTTCACCGTCACCATGCCTTCACCACTCCATCCGCCCGGCCTCTATGGGCCTGAGAACGGAAGGCTCGCCCTCAATCTCGGCCCGGCGCTGCCGCCGCTCATTCTTGCCCCACCAATCCGCGGAGCGCGGGTCGAGGCGCTCGACGGCATGGTCCGTGAGCGCCCGTTCGGCCCGCCGCTGATCGCGCTCGCCTTCGCCCTCTTCGCCGCCGACCTCCTGATCGCGCTCGGCCTGCGCGGGCTGCTCGCCCGCCCGGCGATGCGCGCGGCTGCGAGCATCCTGCTTCTCGGCGTCATTGCCGTCCCGGCTTCGTCGCGGGCCGACATCGCCGCCGATGATCCTGCCCTCGTCACCCGGCTCGCCTATGTCGTCACCGGGAATCAGGCGGTGGACCAGCTCTCCCGCGCCGGCCTTCAGGGCCTTTCCGATTTCGTCAATTCCCGCACTGCGGCGACTCTCGGGCCGCCCAAGGCGGTCGTGCCCGGTCGCGACGATCTCAGCTTCTATCCGCTTCTCTATTGGCCGGTGACGCCCAATGCTCCGGCGATGAGCCCCGCCGCGGTCACGGCGCTCAATCGCTTCATGGGCAATGGCGGGATCATCCTGATCGATACCGAGGGCAGCGACGACGGGGCTTCCGGCTCGGGCGCCGGCTTCGCGCCCGGGTCCGGGGCAGCCTTGCAACGCCTCACGCGCGGCCTTGCGATTCCGCCGCTCACGCCGCTCACCTACGAGAACGTGCTCGCCCACACATTCTACCTGCTGCGCGACTTTCCCGGCCGGTTCGACGGGGCGCCGGTCTGGCTCGCCAGTGATCCCAGCAACCGCAACGACAATGTGAGCCCGGTGATCATCGGTTCGGACGATTGGGCGGCCGCCTGGGCGGTGGATCCGGATGGGCACTACCCCTACACGGCGATCCCGGGTGGCGACCATCAACGGCTGCTCGCCTATCGCTTCGGCGTCAACCTCGTGATGTACGCGCTGACCGGAAACTACAAAGGAGACCAGGTGCACCTGCCCGCGATTCTCGAACGGCTGGGCCAATGAAGAATTTCGGCCGATGAATTTCGGAATCCCGCTCGCGACCTCGATCGGCCACGGCATCGCCGCCCTCGCCTTCGAGCCTGAGCTGCCGCTCTGGCTCCTGGTTCTGCTCGGCGTCCTGGCGCTGGCCGTCCTGGCGCCGGCGATGCTGCGACGCGCGCGCGGCTGGCATTGGCGGGTGCTGGCCTTTGCCGTGCTGATGGGCTGGCTCGCCGGACCACGGCTGGTCCGCGAGACCTGGCACAATCTGCCCGATATCGGGGTCGTGGTGATCGACAAGACAGCCTCGATGCAGGTCGGCGGTCGGGCTGCCCTGGTCAGCGCGGCGGCGAGACGTATCGCCGAGGAAGCCCAGCGCCTACCCGATCTCGAGCTTCGCACCGTTGCCGTGCCGGACAGCCCGGAAGGCGGCACGCGCCTCTTCGCCGCCCTCGACCGGGCGCTCGCCGAAATACCGCGCGACCAGCTCGCCGGCGTGATCGCGCTCACCGACGGTGAGGTGGATGACATACCTTCGATGAAGCAGGACCCGCTCGCCGGCGCGCCCTTCTCGGCGCTGATCCCCGCCCGCGGCGAGGAGACCGACCGCAGCCTGAAGCTCCTCGCCGCCCCGAGCTACGGGATCGTCGGGCAGGACGTGACGCTCGAGGCCGAGATCGAGGATTATGGTGTCGCCCACCCGCAGGGTGCAGCCGTGCTCACGATTCGTCGTGACGCCGCCTCCCCCCAGAGAGTGACCGTGCCGGTGGGGCAGATCGTCCATATTCCCGTGCCGATCACCCATGCCGGTCCGACGGTGGTGGCGCTCAGCGTGGAAAAACTGCCCGGCGAGGTCTCGACGCTCAACAACAGCGCTGCGGTCACGATCAACGGCGTGCGCGAGAGGCTGCACGTGCTGCTGGTCTCAGGTGAGCCCAATCCCGGCGTCCGCGCCTGGCGCAGGCTTCTGAAATCGGATCCGGCGGTCGATCTCGTTCATTTCACGATCCTCCGCCCGCCGGACAAGGAGGATAATACCCCCCTCAACGATCTTGCCCTGATTGCCTTCCCGGCTCACGAGCTCTTCGTTGACAAGCTCGACCGGTTCGACCTCATCATCTTCGACCAGTTCCAGGATGACGGGCTGCTGCCGCCGGCCTATCTCGGGAATATCGCCGATTATGTGCGTGGCGGCGGAGCGCTGCTGGTCACAACCGGGCCGGAGTTCGCCGGCGCCGGCAGCCTCGCCGGAACGCCGCTTGCCGCAGTGCTGCCTACTCGTCCCGCCAGCATCGCCCAGGCTGGGGACAGCCCGGTAAGCGTGGTCGTCGGCCGGTTCGTTCCGCGTCTCACCGCGGTCGGCACACGACATCCGGTGACTGCCGACCTGCCGGGCTCTGCTCCGCAGGACTCTCCCGATTGGGGACCCTGGTACCGCTATGACGCGACCGCCGGCGACGTGAGCGGCAATGTCCTGATGCGCACGCCCTCGGGCGCGCCGCTTCTGGTGCTCGACGAAGTCGGCAAGGGGCGCGTCGCCATGATGCTTTCCGACCAGCAATGGCTCTGGGCACGCGGGCATGATGGCGGCGGGCCGCAGGCCGAGCTGATGCGCCGGGTGGCGCATTGGCTGATGAAGGAGCCGGCGCTGGAGGCGAACACCATCACCGCGCAAATCTCCGAGGGGCGAATGAGCATCGAGCGCCGCTCGCTTGCCGCCGATGCCGGCGGTGCGGTGACGGTGACGGCACCCAACGGCCGGCAGACTCGGCTCACGCTCACGCCCGGCGCGCCGGGCCGGGCAAGCGGGGAGGTCAAGGCGGACCTGCCCGGCGTCTGGCGGGTGAGCGATGGGACGCACACGGCCTTCGTGGCGGCGGGGGCCGCCGATCCGCTGGAGATGAACGATTTGCGCGCCACTGCGAGCAGGCTCGCGCCGCTGGTGCAGGCGAGCGGGGGCGGCATCGATTGGCTCGAATCGGGCGGGATACCAGCCTTGCGACGCGTCGAGCGGGGCGACCCGGCGGCGGGGAGGGGCTGGATCGGCCTGGTTCGCAACCATGCCCATCTGGTCACCGGGATTATATCGGTCCCCTTGCTGCCCGCCTGGGCGGCGCTACCCCTCTTGATCGGGCTTATGATATTGGCTTGGCAGCGGGAGGGAGCCGAGTCGGCCTCCTATCGGGGGCGTTCCGAGGAGCAGGGCTGAACCCGGCCTCTCCGCCGTCGAGAAAGAACCATCTTGCCCGAGGAGAGTCTGGCCATGCGTTGCGTTCGGTTTTTGCTGTTCGGTGCGCTCCTGATTGCAGCAGTGCCGGCAGCGCGGGCGCAGACACCGAGCATGGCCAATCCGGGCGGTCCGGTGGTCGATACCGCGAAGCCCGCGCCGCCGCCTGCGCCGCCGCCCCCGGGTCTGCCCGGGGCCGTCAGCAACAACAATCCCGCGCCACCCTCGCGGCCGTCCCAGGCGGCATCCCCGAATGACGCCTTGTTCGACGCGATCAATCGCGGCGACATGGCGGAGGCTCAGGACGCAATCTCCCGCGGCGCCGATCTCGATGCCCGCAACGTGCTCGGGATGACCCCGCTCGAGCTCGCAGTCGACCTCAATCGCAACAATATCGCCTTTCTTCTGCTCTCGATCGAGCATGAGCATGCGGCTGCCGCGGCCGGGACGAATTCGGCACTGTCGCTGAGTGTCCCGCCGGTGCCGGCGGCAGTGCCCGCGAGTGGCTCAGCCTCAGGTGGCCACCAGATCACCAGCGCAGACGACGGCCTGGACCAGGGGTCTGTTGCGGACCTTCTGCTCGCGAATCAGCCCCCGGCGCCCTCATCCCCGCAGCGGGAATCGATCGCGAAGGCAGCCATTACGCCGGATCCGCCGGTGATGGCGGGCAGTGGCGCTCCAGATCCCGCAGTTGGGTTCCTCGGGTTCGGCCCGCGCGTAGGACAATAGCTTTCATTACGTAACATCTGGGATCGATGAAACGTTACGTAAAATTCAAAGATTGGACAGAGTTGTCACAAGTTATTTTTGTTGTGTTAATATGCCTGCTGGGTGAATGTTCGCCATCACCATTCAATCCTGGGTGACGGCCCTTCTCTGAGCATCGCCCGACGATGGCCGGGCGGAGGCATTGCGGTGGAGACGGGTCAGGCACAGCAGGCCGGGGGCGCCGCCCCGGCTGAAGAAGGGCCGGGGCGCCTGCGTGTCCTGGCCGC
>JASHVY010000048.1 GCA_030044345.1 Acetobacteraceae bacterium
GGCGGATGAAGGGTGTCGAAATGCTCATCGCGGAATCCTCTCACCCCTCTCTCGTTCAGCGCGCGATTGCCGTGGGCATGTTCGTTGCCGCCGCACCCCGCGGGCAGAGACGTGACAAATCAATCTCTCTGGAGAACTAATTCTGCGCGATGCGGCTTGCGGCCCTCTGTGCGGCGAAGCTCGCTGCGACCCGCACGCCCGGAACCAGCCGCGACTGGCCTGCGACGACAACGCCATCACCGGCTTGCAGCCCCCTGGTGACGACGGCTCGTCCGGCTTCCTGCACACTGACGTCGACCGGCTGCTGCGCCACCGTGTCGTCCGGCTTGACGGTATAGACGAAGAGACCATCCGGCCCGTGCTGGATCGCCGCAACCGGAACCGTGACCACCTGGTGCAGGGTATCGATCAGCAGCCAGGCATTCACGAATTCGCCCGGCCAGAGCTTGTCCGTGTCGTTTGTGAACGTGGCCTTGAGCCCGATGGTGCCGGTCGCGGTATCGATCGCGTTGTTGGGGGTGAGCAGCGTTCCCTCGGCAAGCTCCGTCGTCCCGTCACTGCTATAGGCAAGAACCGCAAGCGGACCCCTCGCCATCGCCTGCTGGATGCGGGGCAGGTCGGCCTCGGGCAGGGTGAACACGACGGAGATCGGCTTGTCCTCGGTGATCGTCAGGATATTGGTCTCGGCCGAAGCCTCGATCAGATTGCCCACATCCGTCTGATAGAACCCGACACGGCCAGCGATCGGAGCGTGAATCGTGCAGAAATCGAGATTGATGCGGGCCGCCTCGATCGCCGCCTCATCGGCATCGCCCGTGGCAATCAGCTTATTGACCATCGCCTGCTGATCATCGACCTGCTGCACGGAGGCAAAACTGCGCGCCTCCAGGTTCTGAAAACGGGCAAGATCGAGCCGCGCGCTGCCGAGCTGAGCCATATCCTCGGCCCGCTGGGCAACGGCCTGGTCCAGAATCGCCTTGTAGGGCCGGGGGTCGATCTCCGCGACGATCTGGCCCTGCTGAACCTCCTCTCCCTCCTTCACGGGAAGGGCGATCAGCGTGCCGTTCACCTGGGCCCGGATCCTCACGATATTGAAGGCCTGAACCGTGCCGAGACCGCGGAGATAGACCGGAACATCCTTGAGCTCCGCCTTGACGGCCGTGACCGGAACGGCGGGCGGCGCGCCCGCCACGGGGGAGGGGGTGGACGCGCGAACCGAGCGATGGGTCTGGAGCAGCCAGCTTCCAACCCCGGCGGCCACGACGACCAGGACCAGAAGAGGCAAGCGAAATTTTCTCTTGGCCAAGGAACCGGCTCTCCTCTTGCTCGGCCCGGACACGTCGAGCGCTCACACCGGCTCCGCCCGCAAAACGGACCCGAAGCCGTGCAAGACGTATCCTCACCCTTCTGAATTGCGCCCCATAAATAGAGATAATTCATGTAACAAGGAAGTGATATGAAAGTAACTTTATGCAACGCGCCCAGTCGGGGTGCCCAATCGGGCCGCGTGAGTCGCCCCTTCGGACCGCTTGAATCCGGTTCAGCTCGCCGCCAGGCTCTCGTTCATGGCCGAGCCTGTCCTGCCGCCCTTCGCCGCCCTTCGTGCCTTTCACGCCGCCGCCCGGCATGGGCGGTTTCGGGATGCGGCCGAGAGCCTCGGGGTGACGGAATCGGCCATCAGCCATCAGGTGCGCCGGCTCGAGGATTTCCTGCGCACCGCGCTCTTTGATCGCTCCGGCTCCGGCGCGCAGCTCACCGCCGAGGGGAGACGCTTTCTCGAGCAGATCGACCCGGCGATCCGCCAGCTCCAGGAAGCGACCGAGGCGATGATCCGCCCGCGCGGGCGGGCTCTGCTGCGGCTGACCGTGCCGCCCTCGCTCGCCGCGACCTGGCTCATCCCGCATCTCGGCGCTTTCGAGCGCGAATGCCCCGGCGTCGAGCTTGCGCTGGTGCCGACCACGCGCGTGCTCGATCTCAGGCGCGATCAGGTCGATCTCGCGATTCGCCATGGCAAGGGCGTCTGGCCCGGCATCGACGCCACCTTCCTCCTTGGGGAGACCGCGCTGCCGGTTGCCGCTCCGGGCTATCTCGCGCTCGCGCCGGACGAATCCCCGCTCACCGCCCTGAGACGGGCCCGCCTCATCGTCAATGCCCGTTTCCCCAATGAATGGGAGGAATGGGCCCGCGCCCGCGGCCTCGCTCCGCCACCGCTCGAAGGGGCAATCGCGCTCGACGGACTCGAGCAGGCTCTCCAGGTCGCCGAAAGCGGCCACGGGCTTGCGATCGGCCGGC
This sequence comes from Acetobacteraceae bacterium, assembly GCA_030044345.1. GTDB lineage: Bacteria > Pseudomonadota > Alphaproteobacteria > Acetobacterales > Acetobacteraceae > JAKAWQ01. Next base: position 2,293 of record JASHVY010000048.1, read on the forward strand.
GCCCCCTGGTCGATGACCGTCTCGCCCGGGGCACGCTGGTCGCGCCCTTCGGCTCCGGCGACCCCACCGGGGCCGCCTATTATCTCTGCCGGCCGTCCGGCATGGCACCGGGCGCCATGGTGCGGCGCCTCATGGACTGGCTGCGTGCCCGCGCCGCCGAGACTTCGCCGCCGAGACTTGAATGATATTCAAGCCAGCCTGAAATGAACTCGCTCGCACGATGCCCGCACCGGGCCCAATCTCTCAGGCGATGCCAGCCAGTCTCAGGAGGCAAGCCGTGTCCCAGGCTGTTCTCGATATCGCTTCCGCCGCCAAGGATGTGCGTGCCGGGCTCACCTTCATCACGCCGCAGGCGGCCAAGCCGGTCTTCGAAAGTTCCGCCTATACCGGCGGCGCGCCGCGGGTCCTGTTCGAGACCGAGCGCCATAGCGTCGCGATCCACGACATGCGCCCCTTCGCCGCTCATGTCTCGCTCGATCGCGAAGGGTTCGCGCTGCGCCGCGCGAAGACCGCGGTCGCCGACCTCTATGACGACAAGGCGGTGAAGAATACCTATTACCCCGAGATCGAGGCGCTGCTGCGCGCCGCGATGGGCGCGAGCCGGGTCGTCATCTTCGATGCCACGCGCCGCTCCGATGCCGGCAGTGGTGCCGCAAACCAGGATGGCTTGCGCGGCCCGGCGAGCCGGGTCCATGTCGATTACACCGAGAAGAGCGGCCCGCAGCGCGTGCGGGATTTCTTCGGCGCCGAAGAGGCGGCGCGCTTCTTCGCCGCCGGCACGCGAATCGTCCAGGTCAATGTCTGGCGCCCGATCCGCGGCCCGGTGCAGCGCTCGCCGCTCGCCCTCGCCGATGCCGCGAGCATCCGCCCCGCGGACCTGATCGCGACCGACCAGATTTTCCCCGACCGGGTCGGCGAGATCTACCACCTCGCCTACGATCCCACGCAGCGTTGGTATTACGCGCCCGAAATGGGGTGCGACGAGGTGCTGCTGATCAAGGGCTGGGACAGCCTCGCCGACGGCCGGGCCCGCTTCACCCCCCACGGCGCCTTCGAGCTGCCGGACACGCCGGAGACGGCCGCGCCGCGCGAGAGCATCGAGGTGCGCACGCTGGTGGTGATCGAAAGCTGAAAGCTGACACAACTGCCGCCCTGGCCCCGCTCTGCCTTCGGCCATAGCATCGGCCGAAAGCAGGGAAGGGGCCGGGAATGCGTTCGGGGCTGTTCATGATGCCGCTGCATCCGCCGCAGCGGCCGCTCGCCGAGACGGCGCGCGAGGATGCCGACAAGATCGTGCTCGCCGAGCAGCTCGGCATGGACGAGGCCTGGGTCGGCGAGCATTTCTCCGCCGGCTCCGAGCCGCTTGCTTCGCCGTTGATGTTCCTCGCCTCGCTGCTGCCGCGCACGCGGCGCATCCGCTTCGGCACTGGCGTGATCGGGCTCGGCTATCACCATCCGGCGATGGTCGCCGCCGAGGTCGCGCAGTTCGACCATATGAGCCAGGGCAGGCTCATCCTCGGTATCGGCGCCGGCGGGCTTGCGAGCGATGCGGAGCTTTTCGGCCAGACGGACATCAAGCTGCGCGGCGAGCGGATGCGCGAGGCGATCGACATGATCCTCGCCCTCTGGTCCTCCGACCCGCCTTACAGGCTGGAGGGGAAGCACTGGCAGATCCGCCTCGAGACCGCGGTCATGCCCGAATACGGTGTCGGCTTCATCCAGAAACCCTACCAGAAGCCGCACCCTCCGATCGCGCTCTCGGTGGTCGGCGCGAACTCGGTCGCGATGAAGGTCGCGGCGCTGCGCCGCTGGATCGCCGTCAGCGCCAATTTCATCCCGACCTGGAGCCTGCAAACGCACTGGCCAACCTATCTCGAAGGCTGCGATGCGGCCGGCTGCGCGCCGGACCCGGCCGCCTGGCGCGTCGCACGCAATGTGATCGTCGCGGATTCGGATGCGGAGGCACGGGAATATGCCTTCGATCCGCTAGGGCCGAGCTGGTACTATTTCGAATATCTCTGGCAGCTTCTGCATCGCCGTGGCCTCGGCGCCGGCATGAAGCCCGATCCCGCGGTGCCGGACGACGCAGTCACGCCCGCCATGCTGATCGAGGAGATGGTCATCCACGGCAGCCCGAAGACGGTCACGGAGAAGCTGCTGGCGCTCCGCGAACGGATCGGCCCGTTCGGCACGCTGCTGCTCGCGGCGCTCGATTGGTCGGGCGTCAACGCCGCCCGCGAACACCGCTCCCTGACCCTGATGGCGGAAGCGGTGCTGCCGCGCCTCCGCGAAGCGATCGGCGAGGCCGAAGCGGCTTGAGCTCAGAGCGTGATGATTTTAGGTCATCACGCTCTTGCTTTATTTTCTCGATCAATTTGATGGCCTCCCCTTGGGCTTTGGCGGATCGCTTCGCGCCGGGGTCCCCGCGAACACGTTCGGGGTCCCCCGATCCACCAGAAGCCATATTGATCTAGGCTTCAGATCTGAACCACGTCGTTGAGCGTCCAGGTCTCATTCGGCGGGTTCTCACCGATCCGCACCGTCGTGGCGCCGACGAAATTGTAGGGCGGGACCGGAAGATTGTAGGGCGCGGGGACGAATTTCCACACCCGCCCGGCGAGATCATATTTCGAGCCATGGCAGGGGCAGAGATAGCCGCCCGGCCAGTCCGCGACCGGGGTCGTGCTGCTCGGATTGGGCCAATAGCCCGGCAGGCAGCCGAGATGAGTGCAGATGCCGACCAGGACCGCATATTCCGGCGTGGCCGAACGATGCCAGTTCTCCGCATAGGGCGGCTGCTGATCGACCTTCGAGTTCGGATCGCTGAGCCGGTCGATCATCGTCTTGTCCTGCAGCGTCTTGAGCGCCGCCGGCGTGCGGTTGACGATCAGGATCGGCTTCTCGCGCCAAAGCACGACGATCTGCTGCCCGGGTTGGAGATGGCTGAGATCCACATCGACCGGCGAGCCGGCCGCAATGGTGTCTCCGGCCGGGTCCATCGAATCGATGAAGGGCCAGGCGACGGCGCAGGCGCCGACGGCGGCGGTGGCAAGGGTGACGAGCGTGAGAAAGTCCCGCCGCGGCGTCTCGCCCGCTGCGTGGCCGCCTCCGCCATTCGCCGTTGTTGCCTCCGATGCCGCCATCGTTTCTTCCCTCTGCGATTGAAGGCCCCAGGCGCATTCCCCTCTGGGCCATTTCCCGTTATCTAGCGCCGCGGCGCGGCGCGCACCATCCCCGGAGGCCGGCTCCAAAGGCTGGAAAGTATTATGCACTTCGATGAAGTCTCAGAAAGGAAGGAGCCTTCTTTTTCTGAAGAAAAAGAAGCAAAAAGACTTTTCTCCGTTTTCCGGACCAAAGCGTGATGATTTTTGATCATCACGCTTTGGTTTT
>JASHVY010000470.1 GCA_030044345.1 Acetobacteraceae bacterium
TGCCCCGGTGCGCTCGCTGCTCGACATGGCCTCGGCCAACCGTGCCGAAGCGCTCGGCATCGCGCTCCGCCTCGCCTACACGCTTTCGGCGGGCACGCCCGCGTTGCTCGCCGGCACCTCGATCTCCCTCGAAGGCTCGCGCCTCGTGCTTCGCCTCTCCGAAGGCACCGGCGTCTTCGCCGGCGAGGGCGTGATCCGGCGGCTGGACCGGCTGGCACAGGTCCTTGGGCGGGAAGCCGTCACCGAGCTGATGCACGAATAACGGGATCAGCGGATACCGCCCCTTGGCCTTACGCTTCGCGATCGGCGATCCTTCTTCGCGCGTCCGGAGAATCCGCGGGCGCATGAAGAAGGGTAAAGCGGATGCATGATTTGCTGCTGCGCGGCGGGCGGGTGATCGATCCTGAACAGAATCGCGACGCGATTGCCGATATCGCCTTCACCGACGGCAAGGTCTCGGCGATCGGGCAGGATCTCGGCACAGCGAAGGAGGTGCGCGACGTTTCCGGCCGCATCGTCGTGCCCGGGCTGATCGATCTGCATACGCATGTCTATTGGGGCGGCACATCGCTCGGCGTCGATCCCGACACCTATGCGAAGCCGCTCGGGATCACCACGCTCATCGATGCCGGCTCGGCCGGCGCGGGCAATATCGCCGGGTTCCGCCGCCACGTGATCGAGCGGGCGGAGGTGCGCATCCACCCGTTCCTGCATGTCTCCTTTCCCGGCATCTTCGCGTTCAGCCGCTATTTCATGGTGGGCGAATCGGCCGATCTTCGCCTGCTCGATCCGCGTGCCTGCCTCGATGCGGCGCGCGAGCACGAAGACATCGTGGTGGGGATCAAGGTTCGGCTCGGCCGCACCGGCTCCGGCACATCCGGGATCGGGCCGATGGATATCGCGCTCGAAGTGGCCGGCGCTGCGGGCCTGCCCCTGATGACGCATCTCGATTATCCGCCGCCGTCACGGAGCGAGGTGATGGCGCGCCTGCGTCCCGGCGATATCCTCACCCATTGCTTCCGCCCCTGGCCGAACGCGCCGGTGGCGCCCGATCAAAGCGTGCAGGAGGACGTGATCGCGGCGCGCCGGCGCGGCGTGATCTTCGATATCGGGCACGGGCAGGGTTCGTTCGGCTTCGCGACCGCCATGGCGATGCTGAAGCACGGGTTCCTGCCCGATGTCATCTCCTCGGACGTGCATGTGCTTTCGATCGACGGTCCCGCCTTCAACCTGCTCGAGACCATGTCGAAATTCCTCCATCTCGGCACGCCGCTCACCGAGATCATCCGGGCCGTGACGATCAATGCCGCCCGCGCGGCGCGCCTTCAGGATCGCGGCACGTTCGCGCCCGGCCGGCTCGGCGATGCGACGGTGCTGGAGATCGAAAGCGGCCGTTTCCGATTCACCGATGTGCTTGGCGAGACATTCGAGGGAGAGAAACGCTTCGCCTGTCGCGGCGCGGTGCTGGGCGGACGCTGGTGGAGCTAAAACGAATTAGAGCGTGATGACCGGAGGTGGAATCACCGAAGGTCTGAATCACGCGAGAAAACAAATGGCTAGAGCGGGATACGTGAGCAAGAGCGAACGTATCCCGCTCTAGTGCCGGAAGTGGCGCATGCCGGTGAAGACCATGGCCATTCCGGCCCGGTCGGCGGCGGCGATGACTTCATTGTCGCGCATCGATCCGCCGGGCTGAATCACGGCGGTCGCGCCCGCCTCGGCGATGATCTCGATCCCGTCGGCAAAGGGAAAGAAAGCGTCCGAGGCCGCCACGCTTCCGCGCGTCAGCGGCCCATCGAGGCCGGCGGCACGGGCAGCGTCTTTCGCCTTCCAAGCCCCCATCCGCGCGGCATCGACCCGGCTCATCTGCCCCGCGCCGATCCCGACCGTGGCAAGCCCCCTTGCATAGACGATGGTGTTGGAGCGGACATGCTTCGCCACGCGGAAGGCGAAGAGAAGATCGGCGCGCTCCTCCTCGCTCGGCGCGCGCTTCGTCACCACCTTGAGATCGGCCTCACCGATCCGCCCGGTATCGCGCGTCTGCACGAGAAAGCCGCCCGCCAGGCTGCGGAAGGTAAGGCCGGGCGCAGCAGGATCGGGCAGAGATCCGGCCAGCAGGAGCCGCACATTCTTCTTCCGCGCCAGAATCTCCTTCGCCGCATCGGCGATTGCGGGCGCAATGATGACCTCGGCGAAGATCGTGGCAATCTTCCCGGCCGTCGCTGCGTCAAGCTCGCGATTGACGGCGACGATCCCGCCGAAGGCCGAGACCGGGTCGCAGCGGAGGGCGAGATCCCAAGCGGTGGATAGATTTTCGGCGCTCGCCACGCCACAGGGGTTGGCGTGCTTCACGATCACCACGCTCGGGGCGGAGAATTCCGCCACGCATTCATAAGCCGCGTCGGTGTCGTTGAGGTTGTTGTAGGAGAGGGCTTTGCCCTGCGCCTGGATCGCGCTCGCCACGCCAGGGCGCGCGCCGGTGACGTAAAAGGCCGCCTGCTGATGCGGATTCTCGCCATAGCGCAGCACCTCGCGGAGCGCGCCGGTGACGCTGAGATGGGAGGGAAATTCCGCATTCTCGGCGGCGGCGAACCAGGCGGTGATGGCCGCGTCATAGGCGGCAGTGCGAGCGAAAGCGGCGGCGGCGAGGCGGCGGCGCAAGGCAATGCGCGTGCCGCCAGTGGATGCAAGTTCCGCAAGCACCGATTCATACTGCGCGGGTTCGGTCAGAACGACGACGGAGTCATGGTTCTTCGCCGCGGAGCGGATCATGGCCGGCCCGCCGATATCAATATTCTCGATACACTCGGCGAACGGCGCGCCGCGCGCGACCGTCTCGTCGAACGGGTAGAGATTGACGGCGACGAGATCGATCGGCGCGATCTCATGCTCCGCCATCTCCGCCAGATGCCGGGCATCGTCACGCCGGGCGAGGATGCCGCCATGGATCGCGGGCCCGAGCGT